>DBFJSK010000348.1:0-4904 GCA_048403675.1 Tannerellaceae bacterium
TGTTGGTTGAAAATCTGCCGGATACAGCTTCTATCAATCTTTATACTTTGGTTTTTGAAAAAAACGGACAAAAAGGCTTTTCCATCGTGACGGGTGATGAGCGCTTGAAGCAAGTGTATGCTTATACAGAGTGCGGACAATTATCGGATACTTTATATAATATTGGACTCGCTGCGACATTATCTCAAATACCCTATGCTGTTCAAAATGATTTATTGCATACTTATGCACTTCGTATGACTTCTGCTGTTAATGAGGAAAGAACTTTGTCTATAGGCCCTTTGCTTCATACAAAGTGGCATCAAAATTATCCTTACAATCTTCAGTGTCCTATAATGGAACCTTGTAAAGATAATGCTCTTGCAGGGTGTACGGCTATTGCCATTGCTCAGGTAATTGCTTTTTTGGATGTTCCCCGTTCTAGGTATCAAGGCACATTCGATTATTCCGTAATAAATTATTCGGAAGAAGTTCCTTATGCGCATAAGAATAGAGTTGCGAAATTCGTAAGGTTTATAGGCGATAAGGTTCAAACGAACTACGGATGTAGTTTTAGTGGTGCAAAATTGAAGAATTTCACACCTACATTAGATTTATGGGGAATTCACTATGAATATGCAAACGATGCGAATGTGGATGTATCAAAATTAGTGAGAGAGTTGGTGCAAGGTTTCCCTCATATAACAGGTGGTGCTCAGAAAAAAGGAGAAAAAGGTGCCCATACCTGGGTTTGGGATGGAGTAAACGGGAAATTTAAAGTAACCTCCGACGGTAGAGGACCTTTGAATTATCAACCTATAGGTACAATTTTGTTTCACTGCAATTGGGGATGGGGGGGGACATCCGATGGTTGGTATCTTCAAAGTAATATGGAACAACCTACCGATAAGACAGCCCCTTATTTAGATAATAATACCCAGTTGTATATTACCAGTATAGCGCCTACGAGAGTGGAAAATAGCACAAGTAACGATAATTTACCCCCTTTTTAATGTAATGAAAAAAATATATTTATTTAGTTGTATCTCCTTACTTTTGGGGGCATGCGATTCTTCAAATTTAACGGATACTTCCTCTGGAATATTGGGGTTGACGCCCCGAGAGCTTAGCTTAGAAGCCGGTGCCAGTGAACATGTGATAACAACAGAAAATAATCATTATTGGTACATAGCTCAAGGATTGTCTATTATTAATTCGGATACCACGGTGGTGAAGTGCGATACTTATTTGGATACAGATCCTGGTGGAGGTTGGGTGGACGTGACGATGTTTAAAGATACTTTATACGGAGAATGGTTTACAGCCATTAAAAAAGGGTATGATCTCCAAGTGAAAGTGGAAGAGAATAAATCAGGAAAAGAAAGAAAATTGCTGCTTACATTAGGAACCCCGGAACCGACCGATCGGTTTACCCTCGTGCAGAAGGGTAAGTAGGCGAAAATCCGGTTCCTACCCGGCTATATTACGCATAGTCCGGGCGGATAAACCTTGAAATAGAGTGATAAGGAAGAAAAGGAACCGGTTAGGAAAGATCTTCAACTGTCGGAATGGAGTGGCTTAGATATAAACCCCTCATCTCTTCGGATGATTTCTCCGATCGTTTGTGAAATTAATCGGAACTCTTTTTCCCGGATGTTCCGCTCTCCAAAATGCTCACAATCGAAAAGAGGGTGAAGCAAATGGCGCCCAAGCCGGCTAATACCCGGGCCGGCACAAAGTAATAAGCATGCACCGATCCCATTTCGAACAGAAAGGCGGAAAGGAATAAGCAGGCCAGTGCGGTGACCACCGGGATTAAGGGGATGCGGCTGGCTAGCGGATAATCCTGTTTCCAGATTTTCGCCAGCAGAATCACTTTGCTGGATATGCTGTAACACACCAGCCCTAATCCGATCAGTATGTAGCCGGTCGAAGCGTTGGCGGGATCCGGATTTGCCAGGACGACTAATCCCCAGATAACGCTGACGGTACCTACTGCCAATACATAGCGGTGCCACCACATTTGTTCGATGCTCGTATAGGTGTTGCGTATTTGGCGTACGATGGCGGCTACCAAAGCGATCAAACTGCTGCATATGCAAGCCAGTCCGGCCATGACATGACCGGCTACGAAATAAGAGGAATCGGTTTCACTTTTGGCCAGTAACCGGAAAGCCCATATCCAGGCCACTACCGAAATCAGGAAAACTATGAAGATTAATAACGCGCCTTGGGAACCAGTGAATGCTTTATCGGGAATACGCGGATCGTCGCTTTTCGAATTGACGGGAATTAATTTGAAACGGGTGGAGGCCGTGGCTGTCGTGGATACACAGGCGGTAATCAGTCCTACGCCGCAAATTACATGCCCCGCTACGAATCCGGCTGAAATATCAGAGGCTACGATCAGAAATAAGCCCACACCCAAGGCGATAGCAGCGGCGGTATAGCCGGCCAAGGGTAAAGCATAACGCACAATATCATTGTAGGTATGAATAATCTGGCGGATAATCGTGGCTGCAGTCGCAAATAAAGCGATACAAATCAAGCCCAGCGAAAATACGACGGGCCCGGCTATCAACCGCCCGGCATCATCTCCGTAATTGAAAACGAACAATCCGTATCCGAAACAAAACAGAGCCATCACCAGCGGGATAGCCCTGAATAAAATACTAATGCCGTAATTCATAACCTTTTTCGTATTAAAATTTCAAATCAAACAGTTGGAAAACATAGATTGTTTTTGTATTTAGATATTGTTTATGCCTCGAATCTCATCATTTTTGCTTTCCTTTGCAGAAAATATCCGGAAAGTGAATCTGATAATAGAACAAGGAAACACCTCGTCGAAAGTTGCCGTATATGACAAAGGAGAAATCGTAGACTCTTTTGTTTTCAAAGCCTTCGCAGTCGGCTCTGTCGAACCGTTGTTCGCCCGATATCCGCTGACCGCCGGTATTCTCTCGACCGTGATCGATACCGACCCCAAGCTCGTTACCTTCCTCGAATCCCGGTTGAACCGATTCCTCTTCCTCGATGAACATGTTCCGCTACCCGTCAGTATCCGCTACGAAACGCCCCATACGTTGGGACGCGACAGGCTGGCCGCTGTGGTCGGTGCGCATGCCCTGGCTCCCGACCGGAACCTGTTGATTATTGATGCCGGTACTGCCATTACCTACGAAATGGTGGAAGCCGGAGGAATTTATCTGGGGGGGAATATCTCTCCGGGAATGACTACCCGCTTCAAAGCCCTCAACCAGTATACCCGCAAATTGCCGCTGGTGTCGGAGGTGGAAAACATCCCGCTGATCGGAACGAATACCCTCTCTGCCATTCAGGCAGGCGTGGTAAACGGAATCGTATATGAGATGGACGGTTATATAGACGTTTTAAAGAAAAAATATCCCGGCCTTTTGGTTTTTTTAACAGGAGGCCATTCGTTTTATTTTGAAAGACGGTTAAAAAACTCCATCTTTGCAGACATTAATTTAGTGTTGACAGGATTAAACAGAATCTTAGAGTATAATGTTGAAAATTAATAAGGTAGTAATTGCCAGCTTGCTAGCATTCTCTCAATTGACGCTTTGGGCGCAAAACAATACGAACTCCCCTTATACGCGTTTCGGGTATGGAGAGTTGGCCGATCGCTCGTTCGGAGCCGGTCGGGCTATGGGAGGTGTAGGCTACGGGCTTCGTTCGTCAAAACAGATCAATCCGTTGAACCCGGCTTCTTACAGTTGCATGGATTCCCTCACGTTCCTATTCGACTTCGGAGCCTCCGGACAAGTATCCTGGTTTTACGACGGCATCAACCGGCAGAAAAACGTCAATGGGAATGTGGAATACATTGCGATGCAATTCCCTGTCAATCGGCGCATTGCGATTAGCTTAGGGTTGCTGCCTTTTTCGTATGTAGGCTATAAATTCGGGAAAGCCTATCCCGACGCCGCTTCCCCTTATACCGAAACCTTTGTCGGGAAAGGAAGTTTGACCGACGCCTATGCCGGGGTAGGCATCGACCTGTGGAAAAACCGCCTTTCGGTAGGCGCCAACTTCGGGTTCCTGTTCGGCAACATCACACACGAACGAAATCTGTCGTTTACGAATGTGGCCGGTTCCACCTTTAACGATGTGTATTATGCCAAACGCCTCGAAGTACGCGACCTGAAAATGGACTTCGGCATCCAGTATACCCACCCGCTCGGAAAACGGGAAAGCCTGACCTTGGGTTTCACCTATTCGCCGGGTAAAAAACTGAATACGGATTCCTACGACGTCATGAGCGTAGGCGGAGATTTCGAGAGCGATACCATCACAGGCCAACGTTTCGACATACCCAATTCCTTCGGATTCGGCGCCTCGTTTGTTAAGGAAGATAAATTAACATTAGCAGCCGATTTTTTATTTGAGAATTGGGAAAAATGTCAGTACTTTAGCAAAAAAGGAGAGTTCAAGAACCGGATGCGGGTAGCCGGCGGGGTGGAATACATTCCCGACAACAACCGGAAAGCTTTTTTCCAGCGTGTACGTTACCGGGCAGGTTGCCATTATAGCAATTCCTATTTGAATGTGAACCAGCTTGAAGGCGACACCTACCAACGGCATCGTTATAACGAATTCGGCGGTAGCGTCGGTTTGGGATTACCGTTGGTGGACAGCCGTTCATTCCTGAATATCTCGTTCGAATATACGAAGGTACATCCGGAAGTCAGAACGATGATCGACGAACAACATTTCCGTTTCACCGTCAATTACACGTTCAACGAACTCTGGTTCTTCAAACGTAAAGTCGATTAATTCGTCAACTTTAAAAAAAATAGATATGGAGATCAAAAAAGTATTATTACTTGCTATCGGATGCTCTATGGGTGCATTCGGGGCGTACGCACAAAAAGGCGTGGATAATGGTACGCGTTTCGGAT
>DBFJSK010000349.1:0-1648 GCA_048403675.1 Tannerellaceae bacterium
AGCGGGAACTCAAAAAAACAAAACCGCCTTCTTTCGTAAAGAAAGAAGGCGGCCGTTTATTACCCGCCTGTTTTAGTAGCCGTTGTCGGGCAGCTCCGAACGCCCGCTTAATGCAACCCGGCGGCAATGATATTGAAAGTACGTTGCATGCCCGTATCTTTAGTAAAAACTCTTTTATCGCCCATAACCTGAATTTTCAATTCCGATGTATAATTGCTTTTATTCGCTTCTACGGCTATCCGGATGCCATTTCCGCCTTGGGTAGACGCCACGCGCTCCATAGCATTTTCAACCACGGCGAAGGTGCAATTATAATCCGACATTATTTTTTCGGAAATAGCCAAAGGAAGAATAAACGTGATGCCCGAAAAGGTGCTTCTTACTTCCTTAGCAGGCACAGGTTCGGAGGAAGGATAATCTATATAACGAAATCCCATATAAAGAAAAAGCGCTTGCGCATTCGCTTCGTTAAACCGCAACCAACGCGTATCGGAAAAACCGGAAAAAGTGGATTCCAACAATATTTTGGTGGTTTCCACATTGTAATATACAATCCCCACATACCCGTCCGGCAGATTGGCATAGCCTTTGCGGTATTGGTTATCGTAGGCCCGCACCGTACTGGCCAGTTCGTTTTTTTCAGTATCGGTAAGATACTTAAATTCTTTGACTTCCACTTTATTACGGGCAGATGCGTTCGCCTGGTCGGAAACGTCATTTTTGTTGAATCCTGCTTCGGTAATTCCGTCGGCACACGAGAAAATGATAAACGCTACAAATAAGAATGCCAGATACTTTTTCATGTCATTTTTTTAGTTTATAAAATTTCTCAAAAGTAAAAATTAATTTTATAACATGAATAAACAACTACGTTTATTTACAAACTAATTTCCAGCAAAAAAAATAAATTTTAATACACCATGCATCCATACAACATTTAAATCAATAATTACAACACTAAAATAAAAAAACACCTTATTACTATCTCATTCCATCGAACAGGACTAAAAATATTTTTCGCACCACCCCGGCAACGTTCTCTTCGCTATCCCTCGCGCCGCTTCTTCGGGGGGGGGAAGAATACGTCTTCGGGTTGCCGGAATTATCCCATGCCCGGAACCTTTTTTTCTCGCGATCCTACAGGCGGACTCTCCTTTTCTATCCCATAAAATTCATGGCATTTTCCTTTAAAAATCAAAATGTCAACGCACAAAAACGTTGACTTTTTTTTGACAAAATGACAATTCAACTTCGGCTCACTGCATTCTTCAGGAGAAAGGTAAAAGAAGAATAAAAAGAGAGGAAGGAGGAAGAGATAGAAAAAAACATAATTATTCAAAAGGCTCCTTTTTTAGATACATTTAATTTTTTACACTCCATCTCACAAAACAAACAATCGTTTATAAGCAAAATAACCCACAAAAATTTATTCTACCCCATCCTGTTTTTAGCTTCATCCAGAAAGAAATCGGATGTTTTTTCCCTACTTTCTTCTCATTTTCGGTGGAAAACCAAAGAAAACAACCAATAAATTAGCACTTTTTAACCCTTATCCCTTTAGGATTCCATGCTTATGTATTTTAAAATGGATAAGCATGGAATCCTAAAGGCATGCCAGTGTAAGGGAAAAACCATCTAAAAAAACAAA
>DBFJSK010000350.1:0-3315 GCA_048403675.1 Tannerellaceae bacterium
AGATTTATTTTTAGGAAAAGGCTTTATATTTTTGGATGACACCCGGGTAGCTCCTCGTGCATCGAAAACCTATCATCCCTCTCCCTATTCCATCATAGACCTAAAAACATGGACACTGCTAAAGAAATATACAGAAGACAATTTACCGCTAACAGGCGATCATTTGGGTGAAGATTACATTCGATATAGAGTGGATACCACCTATCTAGAAGGGAATCATATAAAATATGTATATGAGGAAAACTATATAAAGGACGAACAAAATGAAATCACCGGCAAAAAAGAAACCGTCACCCGATTACTTGGTAAATATTATTACCATATTAATATAGACGATTATAGTACCACCTACATGGGCAAATTAGAATAATCGAGCAGCGATCTAATACAAGCTCTACCCTTATTAAGCATATGTTGACACCGTAGTACGATGCGCACTCTTCCCCCGCAGGCAGAGTGCGCATTTATTATATTTAACCCTTTCCTCTCCACTTAACAGCTCGGTTCTCACCCATTAAAACAGCCATATTTTTCGGAAGTGTGTGCAAGCTTGTTCATTCTCATTAGCTATACGGATACCGAGGGACTTCTTCAAAATGCACTCACCAAAGCGATGAAATTACAGCAAGACCAAAGCAACTTTAAGCAAAGCTAAAGAAAACAAATATGCCATTCTGTCGTTCTGCTGACAAAAACACATACAGATCCTACTAAAAACGATCTCATCCCACTTTGGCATCACTTTTGAAGTGTAACTGGTAATTGTAAAAAATAAATACAAACATTTTTACATTTGCTTATCAAAATATAAACTTTAAAATATAGGATATTGATTATGAGCAACAAAGGTAACATTGGCGTAACGTCGGAAAATATTTTTCCGATTATTAAAAAGTTTCTGTACAGCGATCATGAAATCTTCCTGCGTGAACTGGTTTCCAATGCAGTAGATGCTACGCAAAAACTGAAAACCCTTTCCTCTGTAGGCGAATTCAAAGGCGAGCTGGGCGATTTGACTGTTCATGTAAAGTTCGACGACAATACGATTACCATCTCCGACCGGGGTATCGGGATGACAGCCGAGGAAATCGACAAATACATCAACCAGATTGCCTTTTCGGGCGCTGAGGAATTCGTGGAAAAATATAAAAACGATGCCGCCTCTATCATCGGCCACTTCGGGCTTGGTTTCTACTCCTCGTTCATGGTATCCAAAAAGGTGGAAATCGTAACCAAATCGTATAAAGAAGACGCTGTCGCCATGAAATGGAGTTGCGACGGTACCCCCGAATATACGATGGAAGAAACCGAAAAAGACGACCGCGGAACCGACATTATCCTCTATATCGACGACGAAAACAAAGACTTCCTCAATAAGGAAAAACTCACCGGCTTGTTGACCAAATACTGCCGCTTCCTTCCCATCCCCATCGCGTTCGGTAAAAAACAAGAATGGAAAGACGGCAAATACGTCGATACCGACGAAGAGAACATCATCAACGATACCAAACCGGCCTGGGTACGCAAACCGGCCGACATGACCGACGAAGAATATAAGAAATTCTATCGCGACCTCTATCCCATGAGCGAAGAGCCTCTGTTCTGGATTCACCTGAATGTGGACTATCCGTTCAACCTGACCGGTATTCTTTATTTCCCGCGCATCAAAAGCAACATCGATCTGCACCGCAACAAAATTCAATTATACAGCAACCAAGTATTCGTAACCGATTCCGTAGAAGGCATCGTACCCGAATTCCTCACCCTGCTGCACGGTGTGCTCGACTCGCCCGACATCCCGCTGAACGTATCCCGTTCCTATTTGCAGAGCGATCAGAACGTGAAAAAAATATCCAGCCACATCACCAAGAAGGTAGCCGACCGGCTGGAAGAAATCTTTAAAACCGACCGGCCGCAATTCGAAGAAAAATGGGACAGCCTCAAGCTTTTCGTAGAATACGGCATGCTGACCGACGAAAAATTCTACGACAGAGCTATCAAATTCGCCCTTTTCAAAGATGTAGACGACGGCTACTTCACCTTCGAAGAATACAAAACCCTCGTTCAGGATAACCAGACCGACAAAGAAGGCAACCTGATTATTCTTTACACCACCAACAAAGACGAACAATATAGCTATATCCAAGCAGCCAAAGACAAAGGCTACAGCGTACTGGTGATGGACGGCCAACTGGATGTGCACCTGATCGGCCAATTAGAGCAAAAATTCGAAAAGACACGCTTTGTACGTGTGGACAGCGACACCATCGACAACCTGATCCGCAAAGACGAAAGCGGCCAGGTGAACCTGACGGAAGAACAGAAAAACGCCTTGCAGGAAATCTTCAAAAGCCAACTGCCGAAATTGAATAAGGCTGAATTTTTCGTTACTTTCGAAGCGCTGGGCGCCCAGGCCAATCCGGTAATGCTCACGCAAAGCGAATACATGCGCCGGATGCGCGAAATGTCGGCCATGCAACCGGGCATGTCGTTCTACGGGGAATTGCCCGACAGCTACAATCTGGTGCTCAACACCGACCAGCCGCTTATCAAAGAAGTACTGGCCGACGAAGAAGCCAAATGCACCGATAAGCTGACGCCGGTACTGAACGACATCAAAGGTTGGGAAGCCCGCCAGGCCGATCTGCGTGAAGCCGAAAGCAAGAAAAAAGAAGAAGAAATTACGGCTGAAGAAAAAGAAGATATGACTAAGACGAATCATACCTTGGACGACCTCCGCGAAAAACGGAACCAAATCCTGGCCGAATATGCAGCCGGCAACCCGATGATTAGCCAACTGATCGACCTGGCTCTGCTGGGCAACGGTATGCTGAAAGGCGAAGCGCTGAGCCGCTTTATCAAACGGAGCGTGGAACTGATCGGAAAGTAATCGGCAAAAAGAAGAACTGTTTTTTATCCATACATAAACAAGAGGCTGTAAGAAGCAAGCATTTTCATTTCCATGCTCTTCTTACAGCCTCTTCTCTTTGGGTAAGATCCTCTGTCAAGCTTCCTTATCAATTACTTCCTGAAGTCTTTCAAGAGGCATTTCGCCAGACTGGCGCCAAATTTCCTCGCCGCTACGCAGCAAGATAAACGTCGGAATACTTTCCACCGTATACCGGTCGGCCAGCGGCGCTTCCTCTTCGATGTTGATTTGCACCACTTCCACTTTCCCCTCGTTCGCCTTTTTAAGCTGCTCCACGATGGGCATCATCCGTTGGCAATGCGGACACCAATCCGCATAAAACTCAGCCATCACTAAAGCGCCCGTTTCCAACGCTTGCTGGTTGCGAGCCTCCCTGTTTTCTTTTT
>DBFJSK010000351.1:0-12499 GCA_048403675.1 Tannerellaceae bacterium
GACTATGCAGCCAATAATTATGCGATCGGCAGTGCGCTGATTGCGGCTATCCGGGCAAATCCAAACGATGCGAACTCCTATCCGGCCATCGAAACCACGATTGACAACCTGTCCGATTATGATCGAATCATCATAGGTGCACCGCTATGGTGGAGCAACATGGCTGCACCCCTGCAAACATTCCTGTTTCGGTATGGTAGCCAGATGGAGGGTAAGAGCATCGGTCTGATCGTATCGAGTTCAAGCAGTGGTATCAGTGGCGTTGAATCCGATGCCAAACGGCTCATTCCGGGCGGTAATTTCCTTACTCCGAGCCTGTGGATTCGTTCTTCACAAACAACCAATTGCCATTCGATGATTGCCGGGTGGCTGAATGAAATCAATTAAACAATAGCTTATGAAACAGTTATTTATAATTCTATTGCTACTTATTCCGGCTATGACTTTTGCCGGATGCAGTGATGGAAATAATGAGCCGCAAACCGAAATTCCTGATAGTCCGGGAAATAATGACGATGATGAGCCGGGGACGGTTACGCCCGGAAATGGGAAGATTCTTATCGCCTGGTTCAGCCGTTGGGGAAATACGAACTATCCCTCGGATGTGGATGCCACGACCGGCGCAAGCATCATCGTGGATAACGGAACCCGTCGGGGTACGACCGAGGTAGTGGCACGATATATTCAAACGACTGTGGGCGGGGACTTATATCTGATAGAAACCTCGGCCCCATATCCGACTGAATTTGACGACGTGCGCGACCAAAACCATGCGGAACAGGCCGCGGGAATTCTTCCGGCTCTTAAAAACCGTATCGAGAACATGGAACAATACGATGTTATTTTTATCGGCTATCCGAACTGGGCATTGAATGTTCCACAGGCAATACTTTCATTTCTTGCAGCCTATGATTTTTCTGGAAAGACAGTAGTTCCGTTCTGCACCCATGATGGGTACGGAGTCGGTAACAGCTATCGTTCCGTTCAGAACGCCGTATCCGGGGCAAATGTTTTGGAAGGCATTGCGATTGAAGCCCGGAATGTGCCTTCATCTGAATCGCAGGTGCAGGATTGGATTGAACGAATCGGTATTGAACGTGAAGAACAGCAAGGAGGGGCAATTCGTGTTACAGCCGGAGGACATACCTTTACGGGCGAATGGCTCGACACTCCGCTGGCCAATGAAATTCGGGGCATGTTTCCACTAAAGGCAACTTTAGGACGATATGGAGGACGGGAATATTACGGTTCGATGCCCTCGCGGCCAACCAAAACAGAAGAGGGACAGCTTCGTTTTGAGAATGGCGATATAACCTATTGTCCGTCCAACAATACGATTGCTATCTTTTATGCGAAAGCCGATGATCCGGATATGGGGCAACTAACCATGCGGATCATTCCGATAGGGAAAGTGACTTCCGATTTCGAGATTTTCAATGAAATGGATAGCCGCTTGGAGTTTACGTTTGATAATGTGCAATAATCTAAAAAACAAAATTATGATGACACCACTATTTATCGGCGGTATCGGCATGCAGGAAGTGTTGCTGATCGCTTTGGTTGTGCTGCTGTTTTTCGGCGGCAAGAAAATTCCCGAACTAATGAAAGGCATCGGAAAAGGGGTCCGTTCGTTCAAAGAAGGAATGAATGGATTGGAGAAAGATATGGAGATGGATAATTCTACTGTAAAAGAAGAGAAAAAAGAGTAACGCAGTTATGTCCGGAACAGAAAAAACAGAACCGATGTCTTTCTGGAGCCATCTCGATGTGCTGCGGGTTGCTTTGATGAAGATCGCTGCCGTTACCGTTGTGTTCGGTGTGGCCGCTTTCTTCTTCAAAGAACAACTGTTCGCCGTTATTTTGGCGCCTAAAGAAGCCGGTTTTATCACTTATCGCTTGCTGAATGATTTAAGCGGATTGGTGACGGATGCCGTAGCCCCGGATTTCTATGTAAAACTTATCAATACGGGGCTGGCAGAACAATTTATCATTCACATGAAAACCGCTTTGTGTGCCGGATTTCTGTGTGCTTCTCCCTACATTCTCTATCAACTGTTCCGTTTCGTATCTCCGGCTCTTTATGCCAACGAGCGCCGTTATGCCGTCCGTGTGGTCGGCAGTAGCTATGTGATGTTCGTGCTGGGAGTGGCTGTCAGCTATTTCATGATCTTCCCGTTGACTTTCCGCTTTCTGGGAACCTACCAAGTGAACGGGGATGTGGAGAATATGATTACACTCCAATCTTACATTTCAACATTGATGCTGATGTCGATGGCTATGGGTATCGTATTCGAAATTCCGATTCTCTCGTGGCTCTTTGCTAAGCTGGGGTTTATATCGGCTGATTTCATGCGCCGCTACCGCAAACATGCCGTTGTCATTATTCTGGTGATTGCCGCTGTGATTACACCGACTTCCGATGTTTTTACGCTGTCGTTGGTTGCACTTCCGATGTGGTTGCTGTTCGAGATTAGTATTCTGATAGTAAGTAAAGTAGAGTATCCTATTTTATAAATTTGCTTAAAGATGGCCTTTCCATATAATCAAAATCATACTATTTGCGAAGGAAATCCTGCTGGTTGTTCTTTCCGTTTCAGTTTCTACGAGAAAGGAGCCGAACGGACAAGCTATGGGCTGGAGCAGCATGTACTATTATTCTGTAAGTCCGGTCATATCCGCATTACGAGCAATCTGTTCAAGGAGGAATTTCTATGTGCCGGGGAAGTCCTGTTCGTTCCCCGTGGCAGCGATTACCACGGTGTGGCGTTGAGCGATTCCGTGTTGTTGGTACACTATTTCAACAACGTTGTGTGCCATGTGGAGAAGTGCCTGCTCTCCTTTCTTTACAGTCATAAACTTGTAGAACACCAACCGGGCAAAGCATACTTTTACAGTAAGCTGCCTGCCTGCGGGCAATTATCCCACATAATGGACGGTGTAGGTGGTTATCTCAGGGACAATAAACATATACCCGCTCTGTGGGAATTGAAACATAAAGAACTAATCTGGCTTTTCACTCAATATTATACCTCCGAAGAGTTGCGGTTGTTCTTCCATCCTATGACCGATGAGGATGTACCGTTCAAAAGTCTGATATTTGCTCATTACCGCAAAGCGGAATACACCGACACACTGGCGGAGATGTGTGGTTACTCATTGCATACATTTCGGCGTATATTCAAAAAAGAGTTTGGCATATCTCCTTATAAATGGCTTACAATGAAAAGAGCAGAGCATATTCGACATCGGCTTTCGCTACCATATATACCCTTTGTCGATATTATTGAAGAGTTCCATTTCTCTTCACCTCAGCAATTCAATCGTTTTTGCAAAGATAATCTCGGAGACACCCCCACCGAGTTACGGAAGAGGTACACCGAAGCTACAGATAATGATACACTTGTCCAAAAATGATAACAGGCTGTTTACTTTCGATAACAGACTATTTATAAACCCGTTGTAACTTTGCACCCGATTTATCAATAGAAAATATCGAATGCAGAATTATTACGAAAACATGATTCAAGAGGTGAATGGACGTGTCTCTGCCATTGACTTGAACGGAAAGCATGTCATTAAAGACTGTAAGACTATTATTGTCTTCCTGAAAGAAAAATTGAGTGAAATGAAAGTGCTTGTAGAATCAATGCCTTTCAGTGATGAAACCGAAGAAATCACTTTTTTCAAGTATCAAAAACCGATGCTGCTGGGGCGGCTGATCTATTTTCACAAGATACTCAATGTGGAAAGCCAGTGTCCGTTGGATGAAACCATATTGGATGCCTATTACGAGAAGAGGCAGGAGGAACAAAAACTGTTCTTTGACCGCCACGTGTCGTTTTTTCAATACTACCGTCTGGGCTCCTGCCACATGGATACCTATTATTTCCTACGTGGAAACCAAGAGAATGTATTCGATGTGGATGTGTGTCCTTTAGAAGACGATTCGGTTTTCACCACCGGATATGACCAGCTTGTAGCCCGTATCATCGCAATGGAAATGCTCTATGCTTTCCTGTCCGTGCGGCGTGCCTGCCTGCAAAACATGGATGGAGTGATGCTGAAATCAAAGAGTACCTGCCAATGGACAGGCAACGCCATCGAATTGGTGGAGCTGGTGTACGGACTGAACGAGATGGGCTGCATCAACAACGGCGAAATGCCCATCAACGAACTGGCTGCCTTTGTTGGTGCATTGCTGGATGTGGATATTCGCGACTGTTACAGTGCCTATACGGATATGAAGCACCGCAAAAATGAGAGTCGCACGTATTTTCTGGACAAGATGCGGGAGAAGTTGAACAAGCGGATGGAGCAGGATGATGAGAGGGAGCGGAAATGGAAATAAAATCATTAATGGGAGAATTTCGTAAAAATTCTCCTGCTTTCATTGATATATAGGGCAAATTTCATATCTTTGCACATAGATAAGTCGCTCTTTATATATTGTGTAAAACGGTGCAAATATACGTAGTTCGCTCGTTTCTAAATCATTACCTATAGTTCGATCGATTATTGTAATTTCTTTATTTTCAACAGGAAAGAATATTTGTTATGTCTTGAAAGATGGAAGGTGACTTCCTTGTTTATCCCGCAAGCTGCGGCAATCTTTTTCAGGTGGTCGTTGCAAGTGCCGTTGCTTGGCATGGGAAACACGAAATCATCTTCCGCAAGCCCCTTGTAGCGTTCGATCAGTTCTTTGGCAATATCCATCAACGGGACGTTGCTCGATACTTTGGTCTTGGTGCGGCGGGTGATGATCCACTCCTCACCGTCGAAATCCATGCGCTGGATTTTGTCAAAGGTGAGTGTCTTTATATCTATGTAGCTCAATCCGGTAAAGCAGCCGAAAAGGAACATGTCACGGACGAGGTTTGTCTGCTTGTCCACGAACACGGTATTGGCAATCAGTTTCAGTTCTTCTTCCGTGAGGTAGCCCCGGTCTGTCTCTTCCATTTCGAGCTTGTACTCGCTGAACGGATCGGTGCGGATTATTCCCCTGCGCCAAGCCTTGTCGGTAAGGCTTAGTACGGGCATGGTGTAAATCCAGAGGGTGTTTGCGCTCAATCCCTTTTCGTTGCGCAAATAGCTGTCGAAATCGTCTATGAAGTCTTTCGTCAGTTCCTTGTAAGCCATGTCGGTACGTTTCTTCTTCTCCCACATGAAGGCTTCGAGGTGCTTGTAAACGGTCAGGTACTTGTTATAGGTGGACTTCGCACGGAGTTTCTTCTCCACCATGTCGCCAAATTCCTTGTTCATGGTCTGGAAGTCTTTCAGGATGCAGTTCTCCATCACACCGATACCTAAAAAGGCGTTGCGCACTTTCTCGGAAGTGACAAAATCGTCCGCCCGTAATATCTGGTAGTAGTGGTTGTTGATTCGGGCTTTGATCTCTTCCAACTGCGGGTTGATCTCTACGGCTTCGGCGGACTTGCCATTTACTTTTCCGGCTTCGGCGTTCCATAAAGAAGGTGTGACGAACAGCTTTGCGCTGAACGTGGCAATATCGCCGTCAATGGTGATACGTGCCATCACAGGGGCTTTTCCGTCACTTACTCTCGCTGCTGTTCTCTTCACGTAGAACAGGACTTTAAAGGTGCTTCTCTTTGTTTTCATAACTCTTAATATTCGTTTGTAAAGGTAATTACTTTCCCGTTACCACGAGTTATGAAGAATTACGCAAAATAGTGAAACAGAACTTGTTACCGTTATAGTGGGGTGTCATGGGTTAGGTAATGACTTAGTACCTGAACTATGGCTTAACCCTACTTTTTGGGGCTTTTTTTGCCGGAGGCTGTTTCTTTCCGCTTTGCTACTAAGATGCTGACCTGCTTATTTTTAAGCTAAACTTTGCTTTTCTTTGCGCCTAATCCCGATTTTTCTCAGAAAAAATCCTGTCCGGCGACGGTACAAAGATAGCATAAACCGGAAGGAGATGCAAATTTAGCGCTTCGCTTCGCAGCGCGACCTCTCTCTTCGCTTTATCCGAAATAAAAAAGAAAGTTTTTTTATCGTAACAAGAAAAAGCATTTTGTAACGATTCTGACTACTTAAATTGCAAAAAGAACCATTCTATTGAAAAAGAACGCCTTACATTTGTCCACGTATGAAAGATTGAACTGATATGTTGATGCAAAAACTCTGCTTATTTTTGCCGGTACTTTGTTTATCGGCGTGTGACTTGATTGATTACCACCCTTACGACGGACGACTTGATGGAAAAACCGAGACGGATATTAACCGGAAAAACATCGAACGGATTCAAAGGGATTGTGAAGGTAAGGATACGCTCCGCTTTATTATGATGGGCGATTCGCAGCGTAGTTTGGACGAAACACAAGATTTTGTCCGAGTAGTAAATAACCGTACCGACGTGGATTTCGTGATTCACGGCGGCGATATGGCCGACTTCGGGATGAAAAAAGAGTTCGAATGGACGCACGAGATCATGTCGAAACTGAACGTTCCTTATGTAGCCATACTAGGCAACCACGACATCATCGGCAACGGCGACCAGGTGTACCGGGAAATGTACGGGGTTGAAAATTTTTATTTTCGTGCGGGAAAAACTAAATTCGTATGCCTCAATACGAACGCCCTCGAATTCGATTATTCGCACCCCGTACCCGATTTCCGATTTATCAAACAAGAAATAGCCGATACGTTCGGTTTGGTTCAAACGGTAGTCGCCATGCACGCCCCTCCCGGTTCGGAGCAATTTAATAATAATGTAAAAGAGGTATTTCAAGCGTATATCCGGCAATTCAACGGCCTGTTGTTTTGCCTGCATGCGCACAATCACAATGTCTCCGAAACCGATATCTTCGACGACGGCGTTCTCTATTACGGCTGTAGCAACATGGCCAAACGTTCTTATCTTTATTTTACCGTCACCCCTCACAACTACCGTTATGAAGTCATTACATTTTAGGCTCCTGCTGCTTTGCCTTTTCCTCGGGGCGGCAAAATTACAGGCGCAAGAGGAATATTATGCCTTCCCGATGGAGCGGAGTTCGTTTTGGGTGAAATTGATGCCGCGGTATGTAAAACTGCAATTTGCCGGTTCGATGGGTATGCTTTCGGTAGGCCCGGGTTGGAATTACGGCAAAAACCACTGGGAAACCGATCTGCTTTTCGGACTCGTGCCCCGCAATACCGACCGCCATGCGATGGCGACAATGACATTGAAACAAAATTATATCCCCTGGCATATCGGAGTAGGCGAACACCTCACGGTCGAGCCGCTGACGTGCGGAATGTACATCAATACCTTGTTCGACAGAGACTTTTGGGTAAAGAATCCGGAACGGTATCCGAAGGGGTATTATACTTTTTCCACCCGTATCCGCATGCATGTCTTCATGGGGGAACGTCTTACTGTGCATATAAAGAAGAAAAAATGGTGTCCGGACTCGTTCACGCTTTTCTATGAACTTTCTTCCTGCGATCTTTATCTAATCAGTGCGGTAACGAACCATTACCTGCGTCCGCGGGATTATTTGAGCCTTTCTTTCGGCTTAAAAGTACAGATCTAAGAAAAAGGAAAGGGGAAGAAGGAATTATTTCGTACCTTTGCCCCTCTTTTTTACCTAACGAACAGCCCCGGTAGGAGGATTCTTCTACCGGGGCGATTAACTGTTATGCTATGATTTCAATTGACGCTTTGACGGTAGAATTCGGAGGAACGACGCTTTTTTCGGATGTTTCTTTCGTCATTAACGAAAAAGACCGGATCGCCTTGATGGGCAAAAACGGAGCCGGCAAATCGACTTTGTTGAAAATTCTGGCCGGGCAGCGGGAACCGAGCCGGGGAAAGGTGTCGGCGCCGAAAGATACGGTCATCGCTTATTTGCCGCAGCATCTGATGACCGAGGACGGCCGCACCGTATTTGAAGAAACAGCTCAGGCGTTCGCCCATTTGCATCAGATGGAGGCCGAAATCGCAGCCTTGAATAAGGAGTTGGAAACGCGTACCGATTACGATTCGGAGAGTTATTACGAGTTGATCGAGAAAGTATCGACGCTAAGCGAGAAATTTTATTCGATCGAAGAAATTAATTATGATGCCGATATCGAAAAAACCTTGTTGGGCCTGGGGTTCAAACGGGAGGATTTCAATCGCCAGACCCGTGATTTCAGCGGAGGATGGCGGATGCGGATCGAATTGGCGAAACTTTTGTTGAAAAAGCCCGATGTACTCTTGCTCGACGAGCCGACGAACCATCTGGATATCGAATCGATTGGTTGGCTGGAAGATTTTCTGATCGAAAACGCCCAGGCGGTAGTGGTAATCAGCCACGACCGGGCTTTTGTCGATCATATCACGACCCGTACGATCGAGGTGACGATGGGGCGTATTTACGATTATAAAGTAAATTACAGTACTTACTTGCAACTGCGAAAGGAACGTCGCGAACAGCAACAAAAGGCTTTCGACGAGCAGCAGAAAATGATTGCCGAAACGAAAGAGTTTATCGAGCGTTTCAAAGGGACGTATTCAAAGACGTTGCAGGTGCAAAGCCGGGTCAAGATGCTGGAAAAGTTGGAGTTGCTTGAAGTGGACGAAGAGGATACGTCGGCCTTGCGATTGAAATTTCCCCCGTCGCCCCGCTCGGGTTCGTATCCGGTGATTATCGAGGGATTGTCGAAAAGTTACGGGGCGCATAAGGTGTTTGGCGGCGTGAACCTGACAATCGAAAGGGGGGATAAGATTGCTTTCGTGGGAAAAAACGGCGAGGGTAAATCCACGCTCGTGAAATGTATCATGAAGGAAACCGATTTCGAAGGGGTGTTGACGCTGGGACATAACGTAAAGATAGGTTATTTTGCCCAGAATCAGGCTTCTTTACTGGATGAGAACCTGACGGTTTTCCAGACCATCGATGATGTGGCCGAAGGGGATATCCGGACTAAAATCAAGGATTTGCTCGGCGCTTTTATGTTCGGGGGGGAAAACTCGGCTAAAAAGGTGAAGGTGCTTTCCGGAGGCGAACGTACGCGTCTGGCGATGATTAAGCTGTTGCTGGAACCGGTCAATATGTTGATTCTCGACGAGCCGACGAATCATCTGGATATGAAGACGAAGGATATTCTGAAACAGGCGTTGTTGGATTTCGACGGGACGCTGATCGTGGTATCGCACGATAGGGATTTCCTGGACGGCTTGGTGACGAAGGTGTACGAATTCGGTCGTCAGAAAGTGACGGAGCATCTGGAAGGGATTTATGAGTTTATGCAACGAAAGAAGATGGAGAATCTGCGGGAGTTGGAAAGGAAAAATTAGGGTTTCTCCTCCCCCCACCCGAAGTGGAATACGGGGTGGCGGAGTGAGTAATTTTTTTGGGTTGTCCTCTTAAAAAATACAGGCGGCTTGCAGGAAAAGCTTGAAACGGACATGCGTATAGGCGCATTTTCGCGAAGTGTATAGCTTTTCCTGCAGGCTGCCGTTTTTTGTGGAAAGAATCAGATGCGTACGCCCAGACTTAGCATCACATCGTAGGTGGAACTGTCTATGTCCTCGTAATATTTATAATGGGTACGCCGGGAAAAATAGCGGTTGCTCAATACCAGGCTCCAGCGTTCTTTGTAAAGGTAAAACAACTTGGTAGAAAAAACGGTCAGGCGGGCGTTGCTCCGATCGCCTTGTACATTGAGCGAGGTAACGTCTACCGTATTCCAGTCGATATCCGGGTCGTAGCCTTTCCAAGTGAATATATGGTAGTTTTCCAAATCCAGCAAGAGGCCCCAACGTTTGTTGTAAGTAAGCCCGGTAAAAGCCTTTACACTGTAACCGCTACCCAGGTTGTAATCGCGTTCTTCGAGTTTGAGGTAGTCGGAGATACTGGCGCCCAGCGCTACGCCGGTAGCGTAAAATTCGGCGAAGATGTCGACTTTATCGTCGGCAGTGGCTTGTTTGTAGTAAATCAACCCGCCTCCCAGTGCGGCGGCTTCCGAGATACGGTAGGGAGCTACTTCCACCGAACTGTTGGTTCGGAGTTCCGAATCGTAATAGTCGAAATGTTGGAAGATGCCGGCTGTAAGGGCGCGGGGGCCTTTCGACCAAACGCGTTTCCCCCAGATGGCTCCCACGGCGTTTACCTGGCTGATGAGCGGTTGCGAGGAGAAACAGTCCATCCCGAAACGGAATTGGAACCATTCGTAGGGGGAATAGAATTCATCGTCGAAGGGGTTGCCGTAGTCGAGCCGGAACGAAATATTCATACTCGTGGTGCCGTGTTTCGAATTTTCTTGTTCGGCCAGGAACCGGGGGCCGATATTGACCATGAAAGTGACGGGTACCGAGGCGTAGGCGCGCCCTTTCGAGGAGCGATGTTGCCAGGCTTGTCCGGTTACCAAGCGGTTTAAGGCGCGCACAGGCGAGAGCACGCCGGCCAGCACTTCGCGTCCGACGCGTTCCATTCCGGTGGAGCGGTCGTCGATAAACAGGTCGGAGAGCCGGTAGGTGATTTCTCCCAGTTCCACTCCGCCGAAAGTGGTGGCGAGCATATCGTTGATGGAGGGGGGCTCGGTTTCCATGAAGAATTCCCACATGAGGCTTCCGCCGGCGGTATAAGGAATGGATTCCCAGAAGTTCATACCGTTGCTGCGGGCCGCATTAAAATAGAGCGATCCGTGGTAGGGATGCGACACGAGGTTGGTAGAGAATTTATCGGTGTCCCATACCGGCCCGGTTTTGAAATTGTTTTTGATGGTGTGGCCGTTGATTTTGGCAAAGTCTTCGTTCATAATGAAACGGTCGAAGCCCCATACCAGCATGTTCAACCCGAATACTTCGCCGGCGGCCAACCACGGGCGGCGGGGCTGGAAAAGGGTGGTATCGCTTACATAGTTACGGTAGTTCATTTGGGGAAAGTGTTGGCTCCATGTCCATTGGGCCAGGGTCAATAACGCGAGGGCTATCCGTATACATTTTTTATTCATACCTTAGTATTTATTCATCGCCTTGTTTCACTTACAAATCATCCGGTTTTCCGATGGCAAACATATAGATAATAACCCATATCGGATTCGTTTGGTTTAAATTATTGTTTGGCACAATCACGCAGATTTCAAACTATTCCGTACTTTTGCAAAAAAACAAAATGATAGATTTTATCACCTTTTGCGATTACACAGGTACCTTTGCTTTTGCAATTAGCGGCATTCGTTTGGCATCTGCAAAGCAATTTGATTGGTTCGGGGCGTATGTGGTGGGAGTCGTCACGGCGGTGGGCGGCGGTACGATACGCGATATATTGCTGAATGCTACGCCGTTTTGGATGGAGCAGGCTTCGTATCTGACCATTTCGGCATTGGCGCTTTTGTTTGTGATTATTTTCCGGCGGTATGTGATTAGTTTGAAAAATACTTTTTTTATTTTCGATGCCATCGGCCTGGGTCTTTTCGGAGTGGTGGGTATCGAAAAAGCGTTGGCCTTCGGCTTCCCGATGTGGGTGGCCATTATCATGGGTACGATTACAGGGGCGTTCGGGGGAATGATCCGGGACATTTTGATTAATGAGGAGCCGCTGATTTTCCGGAAAGATATTTATGCGCTGGCTTGTGTTTTCGGCGGGATTATTTATTATGCTTGTATGCAGACTTCGCTCGATCCTTCGATGATTCAGTTTATTGCGGCTTCCAGCATTTTTCTGGCGCGTATTATCGCCGTGAAGTATCACATCAGCGTCCCCGTGTTGAAAGGTGACGAATAATTATTATCTTTGTACTTAACAAAGAAAGACGGACAGGTACATGCAACAGGAAAAAGCCTCCATATTGTTGATCTATACCGGCGGTACGATCGGTATGATCGAGAACCCGGAAACCGGCGTGTTGGAATCGTTCAATTTCCAACATCTGAAAGATAATATGCCGGAATTGAAGAAGCTGGGGTATGCGGTGGCTACCATGCAGTTCGATCCTCCGCTGGATTCGTCGGAGATGGGGCCGGGGTCATGGATGAAAATCGTAAAGATTATCGCGGATAATTATCAGCTTTACGACGGTTTTGTGGTGCTGCACGGAACGGATACGATGTCGTTTACCGCTTCTGCGCTTAGTTTTATGCTCGAAAACCTGAGTAAGCCGGTTATCCTGACCGGCTCGCAGCTTCCTATCGGGATGTTGCGTACCGACGGAAAGGAGAATCTGATTACGGCAATCGAGATTGCGGCAGCGAAGGAGAACGGCATGCCGCTGGTGCCGGAAGTGTGTATCTTTTTTGAAAATGATTTGTTGCGGGGGAACCGGACGAGTAAGATGAATGCGGACAATTTCAATGCTTTCCGTTCGTATAATTATCCGCCGCTGGCGCACGCGGGTATTTATATTAAATATGATTTGTCTCAAGTGTATCACCCCGTGTCGCGCAAGCCGCTGAAACCGCATTATTTGCTTGATCGAAATATCGCGGTTCTGAAGCTTTTTCCAGGCATTTCTCCTCAGGTGATTGAAAGTATTTTGAATATTCCGGGGTTGAAAGGGGTCGTGATGGAAA
>DBFJSK010000352.1:0-1986 GCA_048403675.1 Tannerellaceae bacterium
AACCTTAAATCTAATACTATTATGAAAAAACCACGATGCAAAGATACGTTTAGGTCGTCCGGTTGTCAAGTATTTTCCGACTAATATATGTTAAGCAACAGGCCTGTTATCGCTAAAAAATGTTTTTCAACATAAAACTTTACAGAATAGACCCAAAAACAGCTAAAATTAACAGGAAAAATACCCCTTACTTATAAAGAAAGCCGTTCTTTCAACAGCTTATATCCCGTAAGGCTAGCCCGCAGGCTGACTCCGCATTTCAGTTTCACCTGGTAATTTTCCTTCCCGAAAAGTTCCACCCGTACGATTTGCTGCACATTTACAATACACGAACGATGAATCCTCACAAAAGAAGCCGGCGGCAAATGCGTTTCGAAATATTTCAACGTTTGCTCTTTCACATACTCCCCCGAAGGGGTGGTGAGTGTTACATAATCGCCTCCGGCTTGCAAAAACCACACTACTTGGATGGGAATCAGGTGAATACGCGTTCCGTTTTTCACCGAAATCCGATCCAGCCATTCTACTGCCGGAGCCAGGGAAGCCCCCGATTCGTCTGCCGGAGTGTTAGGTTCGGGCAACTCCACTTCCGCTTGTTCTTCTCTTCGGCGCACTTCATTATACCATTGCGCTAAAATAGTCCAACCCAACAGTCCGAAAAGCAACCGGAAAGGAAGAGTGGCCATAAACTCCGCCTGAGTTTCTAGGCCTCCTAGCCGGAGAATTACGAAATCGAGCGCGATCCATCCCCCTTGTATCGCCACCGCAATGGGTACCAGCACTTGCGTGATTTTCAAACTCTCGGCAACAGGCCAATACAGATAGGCCGCCGTGAAAAAAAGCACTGTGGATAGCAAGCTGTCCGCCAGGGCCGCGTTCCACCCCAGGGAAGCATAGCCGGTCAATAAGCCGTAGGTAGCCACGCAGACGGCCATAGCCAAGCAGCCCACCGTGCACCGGCGTAAAAGAGTGGTTGTAAAGGGGTGGTTTTGCATAGGTTACGATTTAATTTCAAGCCCGCTGAATGTCAAATCGCCGCGGATAACCAATAAGTGTTCAGGATCAGGCTGGTTCGAGGGATACCGATGGTCGGTGCAGCCCCCCAGAAAAGAATCGATGTCGATACGCACCGTCCAGGTATCGGGAATATATAGTTCTATGCCTCCAAAGGAGCTGTTTACCGTGATCCACGTTTCGGGTTTCGCGAGCGTGGTTCGGCGCAAATCCAGGTTTATGCCTCCGAACGCCACATTGAGGTTGGCGCCTTTAAATACCGGGTCGAGCACGATATGTTTTACGGATGAAAACGAAATGTCGGAGTTTACATAACCCTCTTCATTTTCACCTACGATAAAGGCACGGTTCCGTTGGGAATCGAAATGCCCGCGCCGGTGTCTGCTTTTCAAAAAAGAAGTTTTCCTTGTTTTCACTAATAAAAGGAGGCCCAAGGCAACCAGCCCGAGCGGCCAGTAGGTGCGCAGCCAATCGTTGCTGATCCATTCCAAGGCGGGAAAAAGAAAATAAAGCCCGATCAGAATCAGAATCGTGCCGGTCGTGAAATGCCGGTGGAAAAGTGTGTATATACCCCATACCACCACGACCATCGGCCAGGATACGATAAAGTGAAATACATCGGATGATATGAATCCGATATTGCGTCCGAGGAAAAGTATGCCTATAACGATGCAGATCATCGCTAGCAGGTAGCTTCCGCGCGACCGGCGTCCTTTTTCGTACTGATTTGTTTCCATATTTCAATAGGTTTAATTTGTTGCAAAGATAACGCGCGGAGAGGTTTAGCTCCAGGGTAAATCGGCTTTTCCCGGGTAAATCCCGGCGAATCCCGGAAAAAAGGCGCTAAATGCAGCCGGCCTATCCGCTGTCGGGCATAAAAAAAGGGCGGCAGTTACATTGCCAGGCCCTGTCTAAACAATTAAAGGTTGTCTCCCGACAACCCCTAACCAAACTTTGTTAACCTTAAATCTA
>DBFJSK010000353.1:0-6580 GCA_048403675.1 Tannerellaceae bacterium
TCGCTTTTTGTTTCGGATTTTGGTTCGCAGAAATTGTTTCGATATAAACAAGAAGATATATTACAAGGGCGTATGATTCCATACCCTGTCAACCTTCATGATCGGAATAAAGAAATCGAAGGTGCGTTGTTTACTCATTACTGGTGCTCCCCTAAAGGAATCATTGCTCAAAATATTACCCAAAAAGGCCGTATTTGTTTGATTACATCCGATAGTCTGTTTTTTGGGGGTGATTATCCCTCACCAGAGCAGGTTGATAAACGGTTGGAAGAGGATCCGATGGCCAATACACGACTCTATCAATCGTCCGCTACCCTATCTCCCGACGGCTGTCAAATCGCCTTGGCGTGTAGTTCGGCAGATATGATTGATGTTTATTCCCTGAATGATAAAGGCATTACTACGGAATGGAGTTGTTGGCAAACCTATCCCAATGAAATTGTGGTAATGCCCAATGGTGGCCAATATTTGGCCGGATTATCCATGCGATCCATTTATCACTACCTTAGCATTTGTGCATCCGAGCATTTTATTTTTGCCCTTTATTCTGGAAAAAAGTTAGGTGATCCTACTTATATGACAGGCAATCGTATTCGGGTCGTAAGCTGGGATCGAAGCCGGTCGAAAGAATGGGTGACTTCCGACCAATTAAGGGCTATCAGTGTGTCTCCCGACGGAAACACCTTGTATGGAATTAATCAAACGGAGGATGGCTATGAAATTAAAACATACGACCTTAACGGTCTTCTTTAGCTGTTTGGTGGTTGGCGCGTTGGTAACGATGGTAGGGTGCCACCGAAAAAAGGCGACGCCCGAATGGCAAGCCTTTACCCGTCACGTAGTGGAAACGTATGTAAATCAAACCGTTTCATTACCAGACAGCCTTCTTTCGCAGCATCCCGAAACGATCGACAGCATTTATCGCGCTCCGCTGAAAATCGTGGTGGTGGTGGATTTGGATTGTAGTACTTGCCTGCTGAAATTCGACTATTGGAACCAGTTTGCCGATCGGTTATATCAACGAAAAGGTATCCGTATTCCGTTGTTGTTCTATATCAATACCTGTAAATCCGAAAAGCTCGATGAGCGGATGGACGCCTTTACTTCGCATCCCTGGGTATACGATCGCCAGCAGGCGTTTAATGCGGCCAACGGTTTGTATGATCCGCAGTTTCAGGCGTTACTACTGGACGCCGACCAGCGGATTCTTCTAATCGGCAGTCCGGTGGGAAATGACAAACTGGAAAAATTATACGAACAGACCATTGAAAGGCGCCACCAAGCTGCCCGGCGGTAAACCCGACTTTATGAAACGCAACACTACCTACCGGAAAGCTATTTGGCTGCTCGCGGTTTTTCTGGGGGCCAACATTCTTTTGAAACTGTTTTTCTTCGAAATTTACCATGTAGGCGGCAATTCGATGTACCCTACGCTGCTCGACGGAGATTATGTGCTGGTATCGAAATGCAGTTACGGCCTTCGGTTGCCCCGCACCGTGTTGGAAATACCCTGGATAAACCAGTTTTTATATTATACCCTTCCGGCAAGCTGGTTAGAAAAACGGGTACCCGCTCCGCATACGGCGTGGAAGTGCGTGGGTTATCGCTCTGCGCGCGTCGGAGAGGTGATTACTTTTCATCTTCCTTTTCACCCCCGTATTGTCAATGTCAAGCGGGTTGTGGATACGCCGGAAACGCGACCGGGCCTGATTCCGGGAAAAGAAACGGTTGTCGATAGCGATACGCTCCGGCATTTATCCTGTAGGTTGGAAGAGATGTACGGAAAAGATATATTGGCACTTGTTGCCGACGGGTGCCAAACGAAAGCAAAGAAGGGTGCCGCCGCTTGGGCGTTCCGCCATGCCTATTACTTTGTAACGGGCGATAACGCGGAAGCCTCCACCGATTCGCGCCAATGGGGATTGTTGCAAGAAAACTATATCATCGGAAAAGCAGTTTGCATCCTTTTCTCGCTGGATGCGGACAACCATTGGCGTAAAGAACGCACTTTCCGGAGAATCCACTAACAAACCGGCGCCGAACCTTCCGGGCGCGGCGCACAGAAAGCAAATAACATGCGTCAAAAAACTATTTATTCCTTCTGTTGGGGCCGTTCCTGCTCTGTTCTATCCTTTCGGCCTGTAGTTCGCCCGGTAGTAAAAAAAGAGGCGCTGCTGGCGTATGCTTTAGATCATGCGCGCAACAATCGCACCCAATGGATCGCCGTACTCGACCATTATGCCGCAGATTCGTTGAAAAGCGAGGCGACCTCATAAACTAGGCCGGATCAGTTCTTCTTTTCGGAAGACGCCGGGTTTTCGCTTCCCGGAGAAATACCGTATTATTCCGGATTGCCGGTTGCAAACGCATACACATTCCCTCCGAAGTCGGTAGCTACTAAGGTATTCCCCGACACTGCTACCGATCCGAAGACGGGTGCGCCTGCCGGATGTTTCCAAAAAAGTTTTCCCTCGGAGGCCGAAACGCCGTAAATCGTTCCGTCGGATGCGCCGAAATAAACCGTATTTCCTGCCAGTACCGGGCTGGTTTCGATGGTAGAAACCGGGTTGCGGGTATAAGGAACGGTATAAATGAGGGCATCCCCGGTACGGAATTGCCATTTGAGGGCCAATGTCTCCCGGTCGAGCGCCGCTAATCCCTCGGCGGCCGTACCGAAAATAATTTCTTTCTCCGTTAAAAGCGGGGTCGAAGTAGCATCTACGCTGAAGGGAAGCTCGCGGCGTACGATTGTTTTTCCGCTAGCCACATCCAAGATAAAAAACGATTGATCCGAAACCAGATACAATAAATGCCCATGTATGGCGGCCGAGGCGCCCCGGTTCCGCAAACCGTTTGCGTCCGCCGTCCATTTCCACTGGCCCGTGGCGGCATCGTTTCCATACAAGCCGCTCCATTGGGCCGAACCTATCAGCATTCCGTCGCCCAGGCTGAGGGTGGATGTGGTTCCTTCCCCCTGATTCCAACTCGTATTTTGCCACTTCACCTGTCCGGTTGTCCCGTCGAGTGCGCAAAGTCCTTTACCCGTACCGGCATATACCGTACCATTTGAAGCCGTCAGCCCGTCGATAAGAGCCGGCAATCCGTTCACCGCCAGTTTCTTTTCCCAGCAAAGAGCGCCCGTAGCCGCATCCAGGGCATAGACGTACCCTTCGGCGTCTTGGGCGAATACGCGGCCACCGTCCAGGGCGATGCTGTTCTTTATCGAATTGCGCACCGGATAGCGCCAAACAAGACGGCCGTCCGCCGCATCGAGCGCAAACACCGCGGCTTCTCCTTTCAGATTCTCGTCCACGGAAGCGACGAATATTTTTCCCTGTGCAATCAAAGGCGAAGTCATGTATAAATTAGCCCCTACATTGGTCGTCCAGGCCAGTTGTAGCGGTGTGTCCAGGTTGGCGGTGCTCCGTCCGGTGTGGCCCGGGTTTCCTCCTACATGGCTCCAGTCTGCTCCCAGTTTGATTTCCGGTTTCTGTCCTGTATATGTAAAAGCCGTTTCCGAGTCCGCCTGTTCGCCGTTCCGGAAATAAACCGTCACTTTCAACGTAATGTGCTGGCCTTTTTGCCGTACCGAAAGCGGAACCTCCGTGCGCCAGCACCAATCTGTTGCGGATTGCAGCGGTTTTTCAGCAAATAATCGCTTGCCTTCCGCCCAGCAGGCATACACTACCTTTTGTACAGGTGATTCCGAAGCATAAGCGTTTACTACCAGCGGAACTGCGCCCGACGCTGTTAGGGCCGCCCTTCCTTCCGCCGGGGTACTGATGCAAAGAGCGGCTTGGCGGTAGGTATAGCGTAGTTCGGAAGAAAAGTCGCCGTTTTTATCTACGTGCAATACCCGGAAGGCGCTGGTGGAATGATCGATACCTCCTTTATCGAGCGGGGCGGTCGATACCGTGGTGACACGGCCCTGTTTTTTCATATAGTTGATATGCCAATGCCCGTATACCCAGCCTTTCAGGTTGAAGGCGTCCAAATCAACGGCCGAATCGCCGTCGCCGTAGTTGAACTTATCCCCATAGGTCAGCAGGTCGTGGTTAAACACAACGATCGGTTTATCTTTCGGAACCTGGGCCAAATCGTTCTTCATCCAGGCGGCTACATCCGCCACCCGGTAACCCGGCGCATGATCGCCGCCAGCCATCGGCGTAACGATATAATGTACGCTTCCGGCATCGAACGAGTAATAAACCGGCCCGTAGATGCTTTCGAACAAGGCTTCGCCCCGCTCTCCTTTTACCAGGTCATGGTTGCCGATACAATAGAATACAGGACAATTCATCGTTGCGGTATTCATCAGCCGGATGTGTTGGGTAAGTCCTTTTTCGTAACAAATATCGCCCGTATGAATAATAAAAGCGGCTTTCTCGTTGGCGGCATATGCCTTGAGGTTGTTTACCCAATCCTCTTGATTTTCGGTATTGAAAATTTCGGTGTCGGAAATATGCAGGTAGCGATGGCTTCCGTCTTTTCCGATTCCGCCCCCGTAGGGTTGCAAACCGAAATCATACGAGGCGGTAGCCGGAGAAATCGGCAGGTAATGGCCGTTGTCGGTTTTATATCCCGAGGGAGTGGTAATGAAGATGAAGCGTTCACGCGGATGTCCCGCAAGATGGAACGAGCCGTCTACATCGGTCTTAACGACGTGCAATCCGTCGGAAACGGCTATGCCAGCCAAGGCTTTTTCTCCTTTGTCGAATACGCCATTTTGGTTTTTATCGATAAATACGCGTCCGCTGTAGGGAGCGGCTTGGAGAGCAGTCGAAATACATCCGGCGCAAAGAAGGATGCGAAAGAAATGATTCATAAATAAGTTGTTTGTTGATGGCATTAGCCGGTTAATAGGCGTGTAAAGGTAAAAAATTCCTCGCTGGAAAGGAATAAGTGCGTATGAAAATAAGCCGGAATGGTTTTTTGTGTCGTTTTCAGATGACAGCCCAGCCGGGTCCATCTGCCGGAATAAACCGAACGGATCGATCGACCGGTACACAACACAAGGGTAAATGTGGAGGAGGAAATACTTTTTTATTCTTTAGTCCCTCCAGAGGAGAGTCGCAAGAATCCGGTTCCATAATATTTATCATTTATGGCAATATATAAATCGCTTAACAACTTATTTGACGGTTTATCCCTTAGTAACCGCTTAATCCGAACATTCGGTTCGGTAAAATAACCTTACATTTAAACAAAGAAATAAATCAGCTAATTATAAATTATATGAAACAACATTTACCTCTTTTCCTCCATTTGAATAAGCTCGGATTTATTATCTTATGCTTTTTATCTTTTTCCTTTTTTTCTTTATCTGCTCAGACAGAGCGAGTATATAAACAATTTTATACCGCTTCCGATGGAAATAACCGGATAGGAGCGTACGTTCTCTCGCATACAAACGTGCGTACTTCCGCCCAAGTCGTTCCGCAAAACGGCAATCGCTTGCAGGAAGCGCTCGACCATGTAGGCGGTGGGGGCATTATCAACCTGGCCGAATATTCCGACGAATTGTTACGCACGCGTCCGCTCTATGTACGTTCGGGAATAAAAGTCGTGTTTGTGAACGGTACCTTGGTCAGAAGTACCGAATTGCGCGATAGTGCCACTTTGGTTATTAGCAACGGCAGCCAAGTGGAGTGGGGCGACGGCGCGGTATTAACGGCCGAAAACAAGTGTACCGGACATGAACTGGCGGCTGTTGAAGTAGGAAGCCTCGTGCTTACGTCGGGGGAAATTCGCGACTCGCGCGATCCATCCGACAATCAGAAGTCGGACGCGGCCGTTGTTTTGTATACGGAAAAAAGCGAATTTACGCTTTCGGGAGGTGGAATTATCAATACGTTGGGAATTGAAAATTACGGGGGTGGCACAGTGTGTTTGCAACAAGGCCGGATTCTGGCGGGACTGGTCTATTCTCCGGTCGATTTATGGATCGGCGGAGGGATCGGGTCGCTGGGCGCCATCGTGAATCTGGATAAGCCTGCAAAAATATACGTCACTTCTGCTTTGCAAACCGAAGTGACGGTGTGGGTGGTGCCCACTGAAGGTTTCGGCCCGGAAGCCGGAGAGGTCGTTGCGGCCGGCTATAAAAATTATACCTTGTCGGCCAACGATTTGAGTTTCTTCCGGTATGTGAAGGACGAAACGGCCCCTGCCTGGCAGTTTGCTTTGAAAGACAATCAGATCGTATTGACGCTTCCCGATACGCAGCATTTCGGAAGTGGCGAAGAATTGCAGGATTATCTCCAGAAACTCTCTTTATCCGGACAGCAAGGAACGGAAAAAGAGCCTGTCTCTATTTTCTTGCCTTCCGATCAATCGATCCCGGTCAATGCGCCTATTCAGGTACCCCCTAAAACCCATGTGGCTTTGAAAGGAGGGCAGTTGGTACGCGGGGTCGCTTTCCGTTCCTCCGCCCTGGCCCAGGCCATGTTGCAAGTGCCCGAGGGCAGTAGTCTCCACCTGGATCAAACGCTGGTGAACGGCGGCCAGCAAAAAGCTGCTTCTCCTTTAATCAGGGTAAGCGGACGGTTGACCGTGGAAGCGGGAAGTATAATCAAAGGAGGCA
>DBFJSK010000354.1:0-3683 GCA_048403675.1 Tannerellaceae bacterium
TATAATACTTTTCTGCGGCTTTGCAAGTTTTTTTATATGTTTTATCGCATTTTCAGGGTAAAAAACGGGTGTTTTATAGCATATTATTAACATTAATTTACAATACTGCGGGTTGGAAAAGTCTGTTGGGCTTCCCTTTTTCCGGGTTTTTCGCCTGTATTTTGGTTTATGGGGGGGGGAAGTTCCGGGCTTATTTCCGGCTTTCCCGGTTTTTTCCGGCTTTTTCTGGCTTCATACGAACCTTGATTTTCCGGTTTTCCCGGACTCCCCCCTTACCTTCCCCTATGCTGAACTGCACTCCTAAAGTTTTATGTCCAACTTTTGGGATGCACTTCATTCTCCGGGGCGGAAGAACCTTACGCCCAAGCCTTCTTCTTCCGCGGCTATAAAAGGAAAAAAGAAGGAGCGGCTTTATTTCCATGCCTTTTCCGAAAAAACAAAATTATACACGAAGTACAGCACCGGAGAAGATTTTGCCAGTGTTTTGTATTTAACTGATAATAAGCCTGTTGCCAAGCACGGCAAAGGAATCCGAATTGCATGCTTATGAAATCGGAATTATATAAGCATGCAATTCGGATTCCATGCTTATGTAATTGAACTTTCATGCCGACGAAAACAAGAGCCTATTTAAATAAGAAAAAAAATTGACAATAAGGCATACCTCCCTGGCCGGCAAAGCCGTTTTTATCTTTTCCGAAAGACGGATCGAGTGCTGAACCAAGCGGCGGCAGTAAGCCGGATTACCACCCTATAAACCGGTAATCCGGCTTACTGCCTTGTGGGGGGGGGCGATGGGGAGCGTCGTAGAGAAAACGCTCTTTATAAATAAGGTAGTTTGCCCTCTTCTTTTTAGAAAACGGAAAAAATATAACGTTTTTCACTTGTTTATCCGGAATGATGTCTTATATTTGCAGTGTACTATTAAACCAATACACTAAAACAGACAAACGATATGATTACACTTCGCAACCTCAGTTTCGGCTACCATGCCCACCGGACTGTGCTGGACGGGATAGACCTGACCCTCACGCCGGGCCATATATACGGCCTGTTGGGAAAAAACGGTGAAGGAAAAACTACGCTGCTCAAAGTATGGAGCGGTTTACTTTTTCCCCAGAAGGGCGATTGCCGGGTCAACGGCGAGAATCCGGCTTTACGTGAAGCCGCTTTCCTGGAAAAGTTGTTTTTTCTTCCCGAAGAGATCTTGCTGCCCGACGTAACAGCCGGAGAATATTTCCGGATGTGCGCCCCCTTCTACCCTACTTTCAGCCAGGAAATTCTGAAAACAGCCATCGAGGCTTTCGAAGTGGATCGGGCCTCGCGGCTACAAAGTCTTTCGCTGGGACAAAAGAAAAAAGTAGCGATCGCATTTGCCTTGGCTGTCCATACGCCGATTTTATTGATGGATGAGCCTACCAATGGGCTGGATATTCCCTCGAAAACTATTTTCCGTCAGTTGTTGGCCACCTATCTGGGGGAAGAACAAACCGTCCTTATCTCCACCCATCAGGTGCGCGACCTGGAGAGCCTGATCGATACGGTAGTTATCTTGCACAACAAGCGTATTCTCCTGAACCGCACCCTCACGGCCATCAGCCAGCATTTATTCTTCCGTCCGGTTGCTTCGGACGAGAAGGTATTGTATGCCGAACCGACTCCGTACGGTGCGATAGGCACAGGCCGGAATCAAAACGGAGAAGAAACGCCGGTTTCGCTGGAATTATTGTTCAATGCGGCAATCAGCCATCCGGAAGAAATAACAAGTATTTTCCTCGAAAAAAAGTAACAGCCATGAATCAACGTTTTAATTTGCAACGTATCCAGTGGCTTCTTCGCAAGGACTGGATCGAATATAAGAAAAGTATTTTTTATGCCTTGGGGGCTTTTGTTGTCGCCCTGATTCCTTTTATCTGGATTTCCTCCCGTTCAGGGGGCATGAACCTGGTCAATAAGCAACTGGCTTTTTATATCCTGGGTATGTCGGGCAGTTTCCTTTATTTTTGCCGGTATGTGAGCACACAAGTTCATTTTCCCAAAGGGTTGTATTGGACGTTGCCGGCCAGCACGGAAGAAAAATACGGGGTACTTTTACTGGAGGGCGTATTTGTTATGCTGGCTTTAAGCTTGTTGTTCTGGCTTTCAATCGGTATTTGGGGATTGCTTTTTCCCGGTTATCAAATGGTAAGTTGGAAAATTATTTATCTGCCGATGGCTAAAACGACGTTGTTCGGCTTGCTTGGGTCGCTGCTTTTCTACGCTTATCTGCGGTTTAAGAAGCATGCGTTTGCTATCTGGCTTTGCGCTTTGGCGGCGATCCTAGGCGGATTTATCGGGATCTTTTATCTGTGCGCCCGCTATTTGCGCGCAGTGATGGAGGGAATAGCCGATTTTATTTCGGAACACGACGTGGTCTCGTCGGCATTTTATTTTATCGGCGAGTATATCAGCGTGGTGTGGGTGTTGCTCACGGTGGGGGTATTGTACAGGGCTTATCTTACCTTCAAAAGAAAGGAAGTACGATGAACTATACGAATAATCAATCGATTTTTATCCAGATTGCCGAGCGGATCTCCGACCGGATTCTGGACGGGAGCTACAAGGCGAACGAGCGGATTCCTTCGGTTCGCGAACTGGCTGTGGAAATGCAGGTGAATCCCAACACGGTGATGCGTTCTTTCGAGCGCTTGCAGACGCATGAAATTATTTATAATAAACGGGGCATCGGCTATTTCGTTTCGTCGGGAGCCGATGAAAAGATCCGGCGCATGCGGCATAACGTATTTGTAGAAGAGGTGCTGCCGGCGCTTTTCAAGGAGATGCAATTGCTGGATGTGGGCCTGGATGAACTGACGGCGGCCTATACCTTATATATAGGGAGCGCTGGGAAACAGGCTGCACCGGCGGGCAGTGCCGCTACCCCTTAGGCAGAAGGAGTAGTATGTATAAAATTTAGTTACGGGAAATTGCAGTGAAAAAGAATGCGCATTCTTTTCACTGCAATTTCTTTTTGCTTCCGAGGTAGCCAATTTTTCAAAGGGAACGCTCCCTCACTGGTATATATTTTTTCTACTTCTTTTTTACGTTGAGCTTATTCTTAAGACTTTACCAAAATAGTTCTTTCCTTTGTCCTATTTTGCCTCACTCCAAAGAAATTATCCGGATTAATTAGGTAGGATCTATAGGTGGAGGTTTGTTCCGGAATGGCTACAAGAAATGGTTGGGTTTATATAGACATAACCGATATTAGATTTATAGTATCTAAATTTATTTTGTCTACCAATATTCCAAATATTTCTAAGTCGAAGTTTTGCTTCGGCACATTTTCCAAGGAATAAAATAATCGAAGCTCATACTTAGCCGGTAATGCTTCCCGATTAAAAACAAAATAGACATCGCGTTTTTTGACATTTCTCGACAACAGGGTTGTAGCAATGATAAGAGAATATTTGTTAAAATCAAAAGAATAATATTCCGGATATTTTTCAAGAAAATCAGGCGTAAAAAAATCGATTACTTGTTCTTTTGACTGGAAGATAATCGCTTCTTGTGTGAATAGATCTTCACTTATCAATCCATCCTCTGCATGCGTCATTCTGTAAGTGGGAAGCTCGGATATTATCGGAATTATATCGAAAGTTGAAACATCATCATTTTTATTACATGCTGAAAAACAACACATA
>DBFJSK010000355.1:0-2398 GCA_048403675.1 Tannerellaceae bacterium
ATGAAGTCGGCAGAGATTCCAAAGCAATCTCGTAAGCGTTTTGCTAGGTTCAGGTTAAGTGCACGTTTGCCATTCAACAATTCACTTACCCTGGATTCTGATATACCTAGCATTTTAGCAGCCTCTTTTTGTTTGATTTTCTTATCTACCATCTGTTTTTTTATTTCGTCTGTTATAAGTGAAGAGACCTTACCGGGTAGCGGATGATAGGCAGCCTCCCACTCATGGATTGCATCGGTAAGACGGATAAACTCCTCTTTATCAGGCTGTGGCAGGAGTTCCATATCGCCAAGTTGGGTTCCTTTTGCGATAATCACTTCCATAGCTTTTTTATGTTCTCTATACTGAGCATCGTTTTTAATAATCATACGCCCTCCTTATTAAATAGTTTTCACATCAATTTTATCATATTCCCGATGGGTACCGATAAAACGGATAACCATACGGCCAGCAAAAAACGTCACAACGGCAACAATACGATAGTTATTACCTTTGATGTTAAATACATATCGGCTGTTACCTACATAGTCAGCAGAAAGAAAATCATTTTTTAGATCGGAATGGTTCTTCCAATCGGCAGCCTCGCACATTTGTACCCACTTTTGTATTGCTTTGTCAGCGTCAGCGTGCTTGCGGATGAACTTTTCTAGTTTTTCTGAATCAATGATTTTCATATTTCTGTTGTTCATTTCTCTTTAATGCAAAGATATAATATAATTCCCAAATGTGGAAGTTTATATGGGGAATTTTTATTCTCTGTTTATATATTACTCTAAACACAATATGGGAATTAGAAACAGAGAAGGCGCCTTGTACATAGCCACAGGGGTGGATACTACCGGGTTGTACGCCGGGCGCCGTGAAGTAATGGGTATTATCAAGGCTATGGCTAGCCAGATCACCTCGTTCGATGTATTTTCCGGCATTGGGATCAGTGCCGCTACTGCTTTTGCCAGCGCAGCAAAGAGTTCTTATGAATTTGAGAAGGAGTTTCATAAGAACATGCTGGAAGTGGCGACTATCTCCGCACAGGTAGACGGTAGTATGACCGATTTCATGAACCGAGTGGTATCACTTACGCAACAGATACCAATCACGGCTCCCGAGGCCGCGAAAGCGTTATATCAGATCGTTTCCGCCGGGCATGATGGGGCGGATGGAATGAAGATTCTAGAGGTGTCTGCCAAGTCCGCTGTAGGCGGTCTGACAGATACGGCGACGGCGGCGGATGCGATCACGACGATTTTGAATGCTTATAAGTTGTCGGCTGATAAAGCACAGAACATTTCCGATCAACTCTTCACAACTGTACGTTTGGGTAAGACGGATTTCGGTCAACTTGGTACTTCTATCGCCCAGGTAGCGCCGATTGCAGCGTCGTACGGTGTAGAAATCGATCAAGTGTTAGCAGCCGTTGCATCCTTGACAAAACAGGGTACCCCCACGGCTCAGGCAATGACCCAAATCCGCGCGGCAATCATCGGCACGTCGAAAGTTCTCGGCGACGGCGCTTTCGAAAGCCGTACCTTCCAAGAGGCACTAGCCGAAGTAGCTACCCGCGCGAATGGGAGCGAATCGAAATTACGTGAACTGGTGCCGGAAATCGAGGCGGTGAATGGCGTCTTGGGCATGACCGGGCAGAATGCTAAAGCCGCGGCTTCCGATCTTAATGAACTGCAAAGTTCCGCCGGCGCGACAGAGGCTGCTTTCGAAAAGATGCAAGAGGACGTGGATAACCAGATGAAGCTACTTTCGAATAACATTCATGCCGCCTTGCGCCCGATGGGCGAGGCTATATTGAAAGAAGTATCAGATGTCGCCAAATCGGTAAATGAAGCATTTGCAAATGGCGATGCTAAAGCTGCAATGAAATCGTTGGGCGATCTGATCGTTATTGTCACAGGCGCTTTCATCGGCTATAAAGGTGCAGTACTTGCTTCTACAGCCGCTCAAAATTTACATACGAAAGCAATTTTGTTCAATCGCCTGGCCTCCATCCAGCAGATAACTACGACGCAATTACTAACTAATGCGATTAAAGCACAGACGATAGCCTCTTTGAAAAATGTAGCGGCATTGGCTACTAACCCGTATGTTTTGGCTGCGGCCGCTATTGCAGCTTTGGGGTACGGCATTTATAAATATGCCACACAAGCGACTGTTGCAGAAAAAGCTATAGCAGCACATAATAAACGTGTTAAAGAGCTTAGTGAATGGGCTGATAAAACAAAAGAAAGTGTGGACGGGATGCTTAATACTTTGAATGATGAAAATGTTCTCATGTCTAAGAAGGTCGGGATATACAGGAATTTACAAGCTCTTTATCCGGATGAGCTTAAAAATATTTCCCTTCAAAACTTTCTTTTAATGGGTTCGGTACAGGCTAATAATTTACTAA
>DBFJSK010000356.1:0-18696 GCA_048403675.1 Tannerellaceae bacterium
TTTGTAAATCATTTGGTTGTATTTTTTGTAAAGATGTTTTAAAAAAACAAATAATATTTTTATTTTATTCCAGATATTTTTTAAGTTTATTATTTGGTGTATTGTTATTCTACCAAAGATAATAATTCCATTTTAACAATTCTGGCTTATAAGGATAATATTTTTTAATTGCTGCTCCTCCCGGAAATGTACAATTTATATACATTAAATGAGTGGCTAAAGTGGTGGGGTTGCCAGTCTTTTGTACTCTATATCCTAATAGTTCCCAATTGGTTCCTTCGTATCCATCTGTTATTGTAGGAGTACCCCCACAGTTTGATGAAGATACCTGAAAAAATGTCTTACCTGCGGTTTCTATATCTTTTTCATATTTATCCATTCTTACAAGGTATACAGTATAAGGTGGCACGCCAATCTTCTTTGCAAAATCGGGTTTGAATGACATTTTACTTTCTGGTGTTAAAGTAGATTTTCTTGTAAATCCAGAGGCTGTTAATTCTGGTATTTCAGACCTTAAAGAAAGCTTAGGAGAAAGATCTTTTTCTTTTGAACAACTGTTCATACCCAATACTTCTGCAACTTCTTCTAATGAATTAACGACAGGTATTTCGTTTTTAGTGCTTTTAGTTTGAATTAATTCATCTGCTTTATCAAATGAATTTGCTATATCATCTGTACAAGATGAAATTATTAATAGGATAATAGCTAAAAAAAGATTTTTGTTCATGATTTATTTGATTGTGTTTGTTTTTGCAAAGATTAAAATTATTTTTTTTTGTGACAAAATATTTTTATCGTTATTTTGAATTTAAATTATCTTTTTTGTTTTATCTTTTTCTGGATTAGGCTTTTATGATTGCTCTTGGTAAAAACGAAAAGTGATACTTGCTTTTTGAAAATCAAAAAAAGCTTAGTGTGAATTTTGTTGTGATGTCTCTTTTTTGTTTTTATGAAAAAATATTGTTAATGAAAATTAGAAAGGGAGAAAGTTTATGTAATAAGGCCCTCCAACTCCAGATAACCGAATTGTCTATCTTCAGTCATATGGAGGATAAGGCGATTGTTTGTTTCGTCGTAGCAAAAATCAGCGATAGGGGATCCCACGTCTAAGGTTTTGAGATACTTTCCCTCCAGGTTGAAAACCATGATTTTATCCGGGTAAAGGGATACAGGATCGCCGTGTTCGTCTTTTGTAAAGGCGTCTTTTCCGGAATAGAGGACTACTATTTTATCCTTGCAAAAGAGAACCTTTTCGAAATACCGGATTTTCTTTTGCGTACTGATCTCCCAATGGGGACCGTAGATGTCGTATTTCAAGGCTCCGGATAGCGTACGCAGGGTAAGCAAATCGTGGCGTTGATAACTTTCCACACAAAGCCCGTAGGCTACGGATACGGCTATATGGTAGCGTTTTCTTTTTATTTCGGGATGAAAGTCGGGCATCGGACGGATTTCTCCGGTCGTCATATTCCAGCGGGCCGAGAGCAGATTGAAACCATAGTGGCCGGTCGGTTGCATCACGGTACCGATTGAGAGGGTGTCGCTTATATACTGATAGCGCAAAGGAAATTCCGTTTCATTTATATGCAGGGTAACTTCCGGCCGATAGTTGGGATTAGTCAATACACTGTCTAGATCGTAACAGTATATTTTTTGTTTTCCGTGATCGGTTACGTAGAATCGATCCTGGCTTTCATCGGTGGCTATCCACCCTATGTTGGAGATTTCTGCGGGGCCTTCTCCCTTGGGGGCCGTACTGGCTACGAAAGTGAAATCGTTTTTATGAAATAGATAGATTTGATCGTCGTACGATTTGTGATCGCAAATAAGCAAAAAGTCCTTTAATAAATAAAGGGAACTATAGTTATTAAAAAAGAGGGGATCGGTCTTTATTTCTCTCAAGCAGCCCTGTACATCTGTTATTGAGTTCCGATTCGTTTGTCGCTTTTCGCTCGGGGTTGGGCTGCAACTTCCTAAAGCCGCCAGAACGAGTAAAGGTAATAATTTGTTTATCATATAAGGTGAAAATAAGGTGGTTAAACTACGTTTTTATTTCAAGCCGTATCAGAATCCCGTCTCTTCGTCGATTGGGCGCCCGGGGATACGGCCGTTGGGAAAACTTCAGTGATCTCAATCGATCAGTCCTTCCAGGTCGAGATAACCGAATTGAATTTCGCCGTCCATGCTTAGGATAAGCCGATTGTTGGAGGCGTCGTAGCAGCCGTTGACGAGCGGTTGCCCTACCTCCCATGTCTTTAAATACGTCCCGTCGAGGTCGAACACCATTAACTTCTCCGGCAGAATCGTAACCGGATCGCCGTGTCGGTTCTTTCTGAAAGACTCCTTACCCGAATAAAATACGATAATTTTATGTTTACAAAAAATAGCTTCTCCGAAATAGGCGATCCTCTTTTTTGTGTCCAATTCCCAATGTGGCCCGTAAATATCGTATTTCAATTCCCCGCTAAGGGTGCGTATCGTGAGTAAATCGTGCTGTCGATCGCATTCTACACATAGACTATCTTCCAAAGAAGCCGCTAAGGCATAACGCTTTTTTTCTATTTCCGGGTGTAGATCCGGCATCGGAAAGCATTCACCTGTCGATAGATTCCAACGGGCCGAAACCTGGTTGAACCCATACACGCCGGTAGGACGGATCAAAACGCCGATCGCAACACTGTCATTAAAATACTGATATGTACTGGGAAATTCCTGTTCGTTCATGTTCATTTTGATTTCAGGCAGGTACGCGGAAAAGGTGACCAGGCTGTCCAGGGCATAACTGAATATCTTTTGTTTCCCATGATCGCTCACATAGATCCGGCGATGCGCCTCGTCGGTGTCTAGATGGCCTATGTTCGCAATTTCGCCCGGCCCCTGGCCTTTAGGCGCTGTGCCGGTAATGTAATGAAAATCGTTTTTGTCGAATACATAAAGCTGATTGTCCGGCGATTTGGAATCAGAGATAAGCAAATAGTCGTTGCATAAATAAACGAAGCTGTAACTATGCAGTAAGACGTTGTCTATCTTTATTTCTTTTATTTGCGTATGTATATCGACAACCTGATTCCGGTCTTTTTGATAGTTATCCGTCGGGTGGGGGTGGCAGCTCCAAGCCGCAAGGAGGAGTAATAAAACTAACGATTTATTCATAAGGCTAACGATTAATCGGTTTATTGTTTGTAATTTGCCGGTACCTCAATCTGGTAAATATAGAACCCGGCACTCTGCCTGAAACCTGAAAATGCATACCGCAGGAGCGTAAGGAAAGAAAATCGGTATACCTTAATAATTCTATAGTTAAGTTTATCGGTTAAGCTTCCCTTCTATTTCTTCCTGATTGCTTCGGATTCTTTTTTTAAGAAAGTGACTTCGCAGAGGAAGAGCTACGCAAATAAAAGAATTATTTATGGATCGGCCAAATAGAAAACCGTTAATTAAATGACGCTTATAAAAACAAAAGGTTCTCTTTCATCTTTGGACTTACTCAATGATTCCGGGCTTTTCTGTTCTTTCTTCTTTACGACTTTCCGTTAACACGGAGAACGATATTTTGAAACCCTTCCCTTACTTTGCTTTATCTGTGCCCCATTCGCTGGGCCATTGTATAAAAAATACTTACTTTTGCAGGGTTAAAAAAACAAGCACGATCATGGGAAATTTCTTTACCTCCTTATTTTCCTCCTCCAAGGCAGCCGGAACGGAGGAAGATAAAGCCAAAGACGAAGCGAAAAAATTCGATGTACTCAAATACGACGGCATTCGGGCCCAGCAAATAGGAAAGACGGCTTATGCCATTCGCTGTTTCAACGAGGCGCTTCTGATCCGGGAGGATTTCGAAACGATGAATTACCTGGCCGCCACCTACAGTATGGCGTCCGAACCCGAAAAAGCCTTGGAGGTCATCGACCGGATGGTGGCGCTCGAACCGGATCATGTGGATACCTGGCTGATGCGCGTCAACCTGCTGTTTATGCTCGATCGGGAAGCGGAAGTGGCTGCCGATTGCGAGCGGATTATTTCGCTCGATGCCTCCAATCATCTGCCTTATTACTTGCAAGCCAAGGCCAAACGTGCCGGCGGTGATTTATTCGGCGCTATTGCCGATCTGACGCGGGCTGTCGAACTGAAAGCCGATTTTGCCCCGGCCTACCTGCTTCGGGCGGAAATCCTGCTGGGGATGCAACAAGGCGCCGAAGCACTGGCCGATGTGGAAAAAACCATCGAACAGGTGCCGGAAGAAGAAAGCGCTTACCTGCTTCGCGGACGTATTTACGAACTCTTGGCCGATCGCGAAAAGGCGGCGGCCGATTACCGGCGGGTACTGGAGTTAAATCCGTTCAACGAAGAAGCTGTTTTGCTGGCAGGCGGTTTGCTGATTTCGGAAGAAAAATATGACGAGGCCGTCGGCTTTTTCGATGAAGCGATCGATACGAACCCGTCTTTCGCCAAAGCGTATGCCGAACGCGGCCGCGCTAAAAATCTGAAAGGCGACAAAGCCGGCGCTTTCGAGGATCTGAAAAAAGCAATCGAACTCAATCCCGAAGGCGAAGAGGCCCGGAAGTTCGACGGACAGCATTCCAATTTCGACAATCTGTATAAAGGGGGAATATTTTGAGCGCCGACATCGGCATTTCAGGCTAAAAAAAACGGCAACTCTTTGTTTATTAAAAAAAAGCCTCTATCTTTGCAGCCCGAATCAGCATGTAAATAATAAATAATAATATAGAAAGATGAAAAGAACATTCCAACCGTCCAACAGAAAAAGAAAGAACAAGCATGGCTTCCGTTCGCGTATGGCTACGGCTAACGGCCGCAGAGTATTGGCTTCCCGCCGTTCGAAAGGCAGAGCTAAATTAACGGTATCCGACGAGTACAACGGATAATCGTTCCGTTCGTAAGATTTAAAAGGAAAGTAGAGGTTTTTGACTTAAAAAGCCTTTACTTTCTTTGTTTTTGGAGCAATGAGTAAGGAGGGATAGCGCCGGTATGGCGTTTTTTTGTTATTTTTGAGCCGCTTACAAATACAACGAACGAAATGAAAGACTTTTTCGTAAAACTGATAAAGCATCCGCTCACTATCAACCTGGTGGTGGCCGTGGGGGTAACCTTCGCCGTGATCCTCGGCGTACTTCACTGGCTGGATGCCTATACCCGCCACAATGAAGCGGTGGTCGTACCCGACGTGAAAGGCATGAAGTTGGAAGACGCAGCCGTCTTTTTCAAAAATAATCATTTGCGTTATAACGTAATCGATTCGGTTTTTTCCAAAGACGTGGCGCCCGGTTCGATTGTCGAACTTGTCCCTGGCGTAGGCTCGAAAGTAAAAGAAGGCCGTATCGTTTTCGTCACCATCAACGCAATGACTTCCCAGATGGCGGTGATCCCCGAAGTAGAAGATCTTTCTTTCCGACAAGCGTATGCCTTGCTCAAGGCCCGCGGTTTTACCTCCATAGAAATCAAATATGTGCCGGGTGATTTTAAAGACCTGGCGATCGGCGTGGAGCTGGGCGGCCGTTCGCTGCGTAAAGGCGAACATGTGTCGCTGACCGCCCCCCTGGTTCTGGTTGTGAGCAGCGGAGAATCCGAGCTTTTGCCCGACTCGCTTTCCATCGACAGCGTGCCGGTGGAAGCGCTGAACAGTGAAGAAGAAAACTGGTTTTAAGCATGAACGGATTGCTGGACGACAACGAAAAAGAAGATAAGACGCGGCCGGATGACGACCTGCTTCCGGCAGAGGCCCACGCAGGGGAGGAGTCCGATTTATATTTGCCCGACGAAGACGACGACCTGAACGACGACGATCTGTTTCCTTCCGGGGAAAGCGGTGATGTGCCGGGGCAACGCTACGAACATTTCCGTTTCGTGGCCGATAAAGGACAAACCCTGCTTCGGGTAGATAAATTCCTGGTCGATCGGATGACGGGCGCTACCCGCAACCGCATTCAGCAAGCGGCCGATGCCGGCTGTATTCTGGCCAACGGCAAACCGGTAAAAAGCAACTACCGGGTCAAGCCCCTCGACGTGGTGTCTATCGTGATGGATCGTCCGCGCCGCGAGCTGGAAATCATTCCAGAAAATATACCCCTCGATATTGTATACGAAGACGACGACCTGCTGGTGGTAAACAAACCGGCCGGATTGGTGGTACACCCCGGTCACGGCAATTATACCGGCACCTTGGTCAATGCCCTGGCTTATTATCTGAAAGACGATCCCGCCTACGACCCGTCCGACCCGCGCCTGGGATTGGTACACCGCATCGACAAAGATACTTCCGGATTGCTGGTCGTAGCCAAAAAACCGGAGGCGAAAGCCCATCTCAGCCTGCAATTTTTTAATAAAACGACGAAACGCAACTACCGCGCCGTGGTGTGGGGCATCGTGCAGGCGGACGAAGGCCGCATCGAAGGGAATATCGGTCGCAATCCGCGCGACCGGATGCAAATGACGGTTTTTCCTGACGGCGACCAGGGCAAAACGGCCGTGACGCATTATACGGTGCTCGAACGACTGGGCTACGTCAGCCTGGTGGAATGCCGGCTGGAAACCGGGCGTACGCATCAGATCAGGGTGCATATGAAATACATCGGCCATACGCTGTTCAACGACGAGCGATACGGAGGCCAGGAGATACTGAAAGGAACTACTTTTACGAAATACAAACAGTTTGTGCAGAACTGTTTCGCCATCTGCCCGCGTCAGGCGCTGCACGCCAAAACGCTGGGATTCGTTCACCCCACTACCGGCGAGGAGCTTTTTTTCGATTCCGAAATCCCCGCCGATATGCAGCAATTGATCGACCGGTGGCGCATCTATGCAAATACTAAAGAATTATAGAAATGAAAAGGAATATTGCCATTATAGCCGGAGGCGATTCTTCGGAAATCGTTGTTTCTTTAAAAAGTGCCGAAGGAATCTACTCTTTTATTGATAAAGACAAATATAATTTATATATTGCCATCCTTAAAAAAGGAGAGTGGACGGTACAGCTTCCCGCAGGCGATACGACGCCGATCGATAAAAACGATTTCAGCTTCCGGGAAAACGGTACCGTTAAACAAGTGGATTTTGCTTATATTACGATTCACGGTACGCCGGGCGAAGACGGCCGTTTGCAGGGATACTTCGATATGATCGGGTTGCCTTATTCCTCCTGCGGAATGTTGGCCAGCGCCGTTACCTTCAATAAATATGTCTGCAAACAATACCTCAGCGGATTCGGCGTAAAAATGGCCGATTCCGTCCGACTTTTAAAAGGCGACGCCGTGGCTGCCGACGCCCTCGTCAGCCGCCTGGGATTGCCGCTCTTCGTAAAGCCCAACGACGGAGGCAGCAGTTTCGGCGTCAGCAAGGTAAAAGAAACAAGCCAGCTTCTTCCGGCTATTGAAAAAGCCTTCGCCGAAGGGCGCGAGGTGATGATCGAAAGCTTTATCGAAGGAACGGAAGTTACTTGCGGTTGCTATAAGGTGAAAGGCAAAGCAGTCGTCTTCCCGTTGACGGAAGTCGTGACCGACAATGAATTTTTTGATTTCGACGCCAAATACAACGGCCAGGTGGACGAGATTACCCCCGCCCGCCTTTCCGCCCCGCTGACGGAGAAGATACAGCAGGAAACCTCCCGCATTTACGATTTATTGGGAGCGAAAGGAATCATCCGCGTGGATTACATCATCCCGGCCGACGGCGAGCCCCGGCTCCTGGAGGTAAATACGACACCGGGCATGACGGTTACCAGCTTTATCCCCCAACAGGTGAGAGCGGCCGGCCTCGACATCAAGGAAGTCATGACCGATATTATAGAAAATGAGTTTAACTAATCGGCAGTCAGGCGATAGGGAAGCCTCCCGGGGGCCCGGCCTGTTGCCGATTGTTTATTGTCAATTAATAAGATATGGATACAGAACTAGTTTCCCCTAATTTCGACGACATCCGTCCGTTGAACAACGACGAGGTGAAGGGCGCTATTGAAGAACTGGTGGCGAACGAAGATTTCGAACGAGCCTTTCGTTACATCAAACCGGATCTCGACTGGAACCAATTCGTGGCCGCCATGCGCAACTGCAAAACGAAAGAGGAATTCAAATCGACTTTGGCGTACGACGCTGTGATGACTGTTGCGAAAAATACCACCTTCTCGCTGAGCATCTCCGGCCGCAGCCGGCTTCCCGAAGGCAAACCCGCCTGTACATTTATTTCCAATCACCGTGATATCGTACTCGACGCCTCTTTCCTGAATGTGATGCTCTACGACGTAGGCTACGGAATGACGCAGGTAGCTATCGGCGACAACCTCCTGATCCGTCCCTGGATCAAGACGCTGGTACGGCTCAACAACAGCTTTATCGTCAAACGAGGGGTTTCCGTCCGGCAGATGTTGGAAGTAAGCGGCACGCTTTCGGCCTACATCCACCACACCATCAAAGAAACCAAGGAATCCGTCTGGATCGCCCAGCGCGAAGGCCGCGCCAAAGACTCCGACGACCGTACCCAGGGCAGCGTGCTGAAAATGCTGAATATGGGCGGTACGAAAGACCTGCTCACCAACCTGATGGAACTCAATATCGTACCGGTGGCCATCTCCTACGAATTCGATCCTTGCGACTACCTCAAAGCAAAAGAATTTCAGTTGAAACGCGATGATCCCGAGTACGTAAAATGCCAACGCGACGATTTGCTGGCTATGGAAACCGGCATCCTCAACAACAAGGGGCGCGTACATTTCACGCTCGGCACCCCGATCAACGGCGAATTGGCCCGTTTAGACCGGAACATGGAAAAAAACGAACTGGTAGCCACCATCGCCGCCATTATCGATAAAGAAATTTACCGCCATTACCGCTTCTATCCCTGCAACTACGTAGCTTACGATATGCTGACAGGCACGAAACGATTCAGCGACAATTACGGGCCGAAAGACAAAAAACAATTCGAAGAATACCTGCAAGGCCAATTGGATAAGATCGTCGTACCCCATAAAGACGAAACCTTCCTGCGCACCAAACTGCTCGAAATGTACACCAATCCGTTGAAAAACCACCTCACGGTGGAGTGATGTGTTTCTTAACATAATTACCCGGTCGACATAACGTCAGTAATTTAATTAACTTTGAAGCAAAGGCTACCGGAAACGCCGACAGTCTGTCAAAAAAATCAATTAAATTACTGACGTATGAAACCGGAAGATTACATCACCCGCGAGGAGAAGTATGGTGCACACAACTATCATCCCCTGCCAGTCGTACTTGAACGAGGCGAAGGCGTATTCGTATGGGACGTGGAAGGAAAACGCTATTTCGATTTTCTTTCCGGCTACTCAGCCCTGAGCCAAGGCCACTGCCACCCTAAAATCATTCAAGCGCTCACCGAGCAAGCCGCCCGGCTTACCCTCGTCTCGCGCGCTTTCCACTCCGACGTACTGGGCGAATACATGGAATTCGCCTCCCGCTTTTTCGGTTACGACAAACTACTGCCCATGAACACCGGCGCCGAAGCCGTCGAAACCGCCCTCAAACTCTGCCGCCGCTGGGGCTACCGCCAAAAAGGCATCGCCCCGGAAACCGCCAAAATCATCGTATGTAACGAAAACTTCCACGGACGTACCATCACCATCATTTCGATGAGTACCGATCCGAGCGCCTATGCTGATTTCGGCCCCTATACCCCCGGCTTTATCCAGATCCCCTACAATGACACCGACGCATTGGAAAAAGCCCTTCGGGAACCCGGCGTAGCGGGCTTCCTGGTAGAACCCATTCAGGGAGAAGCCGGCGTGGTCGTGCCCGACGACGGCTATTTAAAACGCTGCCATGAACTTTGCCGCGCCCACGAGGTTCTATTTATAGCCGACGAAGTTCAGACCGGTATCGGCCGCACAGGCAAGCTGCTCGCCTCGGACTACGAAGCCGTCCGGCCCGACATCCTCATCCTCGGCAAAGCCCTTTCCGGCGGCGTGACCCCGGTATCCGCCGTACTGGCCGACGATGAAATCATGCTTACCATCGCTCCCGGCGAACACGGCTCCACCTACGGCGGCAACCCCTTGGCTGCTCGCGTAGCGATAGCCGCCTTAGAAGTAGTACGCGACGAACACCTGACCGAAAACGCTTTCGAGATGGGCGAACTCTTCCGCTCGGAAATGGAGAAGATCGATAACCCCATGATTCGCAGGGTAAGAGGAAAAGGTTTGCTGAACGCCGTGGTGACCACCCCTCGGGATGGTAAAACGGCCTGGGATATTTGCCTGGCTCTCAAAGACAACGGCCTGATCGCCAAGCCGACGCACGATCACATCATCCGCTTCACGCCGCCGCTGGTGATTGACCGCGCCGGCATGTTTGAAGCGATCGGCATTATCCGGGACACGTTCTCGCAATTTGCCTAAACCGGCTATTCATAGCATTAATCTGTAAACCTCATGAAGATAAACGTGATAGGAGTACCGCTGAACCTGGGTTGCGACCGGGCCGGCGTGGAACGGGCCCCCAACTACCTGCGCGAGCGCGGCTTGATGCAACTGATCCGTGCTAACGGCCACCGGGCATTCGACCTGGGCAATTTATACGTGCCCCCCGTCGGGGCAGCCGATAAATTCGCCCGCGGGAAAAGTATGAAATACCTCGATGCCATCGTGGAAGTAAACAACAACCTGGCCGAACTGGTATACGACACCCTGCGCGGGGGCGCCTTTCCACTGGTTATCGGCGGCGACCATTCCCTCGGGCTGGGAAGCGCCTCGGGCGTAGGAAAAAGCTTCGACGATTTCGGCATTATCTGGCTCGACGCCCACGGCGATCTCAACACCAGCGAGACATCCCCCAGCGGCAATATTCACGGGATGCCCCTCGGCGCCCTGATGGGCATCGGCAGCGAAGAATTGGTAAACGTCTATGCTCCCGGCAACAAGGTCGATCCGCGGAATGTATTCCTGGTCGGTACCCGCAGCCTCGACGAAGGCGAGCAAATGCTTATTCGCCGCGAGCGGCTGAGCGTTTATACCATGGAAACGATTCATCTGAAAGGCATCGGCTTCGCGGCGGAAGACATCAAGCGGAAACTAAAAGAAAGAAAAATCCGGAACGTTCATTTCAGCATCGACGTCGATTGCATCGATCCCCGCTTCGCCCCCGGCACAGGTACGCGCGTAAACGGCGGCCTGATGCCCGACGAATGTCGCGATTTTATAGACCATATCCTGGCCACCAATCTGGTGAAATCGATGGATGTGGTAGAACTCAACCCCGATCTGGATGTGAACGAACAAACCACCCGGCTCTGTTTGCAAATTATCGATTATATCACCGCCCGGCTGTAAAGCCCGGTTGCCGATAAAGAGGTAAACCGGGCCAGCCTGCTAAAAAAGGCCGTCTCGCTTTTTATAGCGAGACGGCCTCTTTTTTGTCCGTGCCGAAAGGTTTTAGCCATTCGTCGGGGCAAGCCCCCGATTCCTTTAGAAGGGATACCCGATCGCCAGGTGAATGCCCAACCCGTCCTTGAAACGCGGAATATTATAATATCCTTTCTTCCCCGTATCGTAAGGCACATGCAATCCGATTCCCATATCCACCCGGATCACGATGAAGGGCAACACATACCGCAGTCCGACGCCCGTGCCCAGCGCCAAATCTTTCAGGAAATGTCCCCATTTAAGCTGTCCGCCCGGACGTTCGGGATCATTCCGGATCAGCCAGATATTCCCGCTGTCGAGGAAGGTAGCCCCGTGCAGGTCGCCCAGGATCGGGAACCGGTATTCCAGGTTCGCCTCAAACTTCAAATCGCCCGTCTGGTCGATATACCCATATTTGCTATCCTCGGGCGGCCGATACCTTCCGGGGCCGATACTCCGCACCGTAAACGCCCGGATGCTATTCGCCCCGCCGATGTAGAACTGCTCATTGTAAGGCGCCGTCCGGGCATTTCCGTAACTGTAGATAGCCCCCACCATCAGCCGGCCCACCAAATGTTGATTATGCCCGAGTAAATAATTATACCGGATCTCGCTCGTCCCTTTGATAAACTGGGCGAACTTATTCCCCAACAATTTCTTATCCTCTTCGTTGAACTTCTTGCCGGCAAGCGCATAAATCCCGTCGATAATCAACCCCGCCTGCGTAACCGACGTCTGCCACCACAAATGGTTCCGGCGCGTCAGGATAGGCGAATCGTCGTACGTATAGGTATAGCCCATCGAGGGCACGAACTGATCTTCCAAACTCTTGTACAACGCCTTGTTGGCCGCCGTAATACTGTCGAACTCGTGCGTGGTATGCTGTAGTAAGTTATACGTCAGCTTAAAAGGCGTCACCGAATGATGGCTGGTAGCCGACGGCTGAAAATCGTACGACGCATCCCCGCCGAACGCCAGCAACTTGAAAAAGCGCGCCCGGTTCATCTGATCGGCATACAAGCGGAACGTCGTGCTGGAGGGATAATTCAGATCCCGCTTGAAAAGCGTCGGGAAGAGCACCCGGGGAAAAGTGAGCGACGTCGTCAGCCCGATTTCATAACTGTTGATAGCCGAGCTACCCCCGTCCACCCGTTTGCCGGTCTGCCATTCGTACGAACCCCGAAGCCGGACTCCGAACGTCTCCCCTCCGCCGAATACATTCCGTTTGGTTACGCTGAAAACGGCCCCCGGCCCGATCTGGTCGTTACTCTTGGCCGTCACATTCACTTCCAGCTCCCCGTCGAGCGGCAGGTCATACACCGTTCTGATGCTCAAATCGAGCGTATCCTGCCGCCGCATCGTATCGCGAGGCGTATACTGCATTTCCGAATACCGGAAAATACCCAACCGCGAAAGCGCCGTTTGCGATTTCTGTTGATCCGCCTGCGAATACAAATCGCCCGGCTTGAAATAAAGCCGGTTATACAAAGCCGACGGACGCACCCGCAGTTTGCCCTCGTAATGAATCGTCAGATCCTTATACTTCACCGAATCGGTGGGCGGCTCGTTGCTATACCCGTGCAGCCACACCGATATATTTCCCACCCGCCACGGACGCAGCGCGATAGGCGGCAAACTCTCCTTGGGCAGCACCCGGAGCGCCACCTTGCCCGGGTTCAAAAGCGTGTCGGCCTGATACACGATAAAATCGGGCCGGAAATAATAATACCCGTTATTCCTCAAAAGCGAAGAAATCCGTTCCCTTTCCGCCTGCATTTTCACCACGTTGAAGTTCTCGCCGTCGTACAGCAACCGGTTGCCGATATTCGCCCGGATCAGCGAATCGGCCTGTCGGCGGATAGGCATATACCGGATACTATCATAGGTATAGGGATGTTCCATCTCGATGGCATAACTGATTTTCGCTTTCCGGTCGTTTTTCGGATCAGGAATCACCCGGAAATCGGTAGCCCCGTCGAAATACCCGTACTCATTGAGCAAATTGCGGGCCACCTTGGTACGCACTTCCGGATTGACCGTGCTGATAAATACTGGCTTGGCCGCCAGTTTGTTGAAAATCCATTTTCCCACCTTTCCTTTCTTGTTCACGAAAGCATTGTAAATCCAAAGCCCGAACGGAAGCGGGAACCGGATCGACGAGCTGCCCAGCAACGCATTGTTGGGCGGATACTTCAAAGCTCCCTCCACCTCCGAAAGCGCCTCTTCGCCGGCCCTCGATTTATCTTCGTCGAATACTTCTATTTTCCGGATACCAGTATATAAAACTTCTCCTTCCGGCAAATTTTTGGTCGTCGAACACGAAGCCAATCCTGCCAACAGCCCGATTGTGGCCAGGCGCCACCGGTGTGTGCCATCCTTTCGGGGCATTTTATCGCCTTTCTCTGTCATTTCGTAACCTCCTCATCCACCGGTTTGACTTTCTTTTTCTTGAAATTGAATAATTCACGCAAATGCATCATTTTTTTCCTGAGCACGATACCGGCTCCCGTTTCCGTAATCTCGCCTTCCAGCAAACTCTCGTAATTCGTATCGTGGAAAAGCTTGATATACCGCGAACCGCTGGTATCCAGCCGGTATTCCACCGAAATATTATCGATAAAAGGCTCGGCCTGCCCGTTGTTGATATTCTCGCCCGTCGAAATACGGCCGCCTACCACCACCCGGATCCGGTCGTTGTAGAACCGTTTGGCAAAACTGAACGAATAATCCGTCCGTTTGCCGCCCCCCTCGTCGCCATTCTCGTCGTAACTTTCCATGCCGAAGGTAATATCCACCGTTTTGAGCGCGCTGCCGGCGATGTTGTTGATTTCGCTTTGCAGGAAACTGTTCAGGGCAGAACCCATGTTCACGTTCACCTTTCCGGTACCGCTTCCTCCGGCCAGGTACATGCCCGTCACCAACATGCTTACCGCCTGCTTGGTACGTTCCTCTTCCCCCATTTCGGCCAACTGGTTCTGCACCGCCATATCCTCGGGCGCATTCAAGGTAAATTGAAGCGAAAGATTTTCGAGCGTCTGCTTCAGCACGATACCCACGTCGAAATTCACCATGCGCGGCGACTGGTCGTTGACACTTACTGACGCCCGCACCCTTTCGGTAGCCGTCAGGTTGAGGGTGGGATTCATCACGTCTCCCGTCCATTGTACATAACTTCCTTGCTGAATGCTGAAATCTTTCAGCGGAATCACAGGCAAAGAATACTTCACCGTTCCCCCTGTCAGCGTATACCGCCCGTTCAGAATCATATTGCCTTCCGGCGTATATTGGAAAGACAGATCGCCGCCCCCTTCCAGGTTCACATGGCTCGACTGGTCGGGCGTCAGGTCGATATTCAACCTGACCGCCGGGTCGATCGTGATCGTCATCAACATATCCAATCCTCCCAGCGGCAACGGCGGTTTCTTAGGCATCCGGCTGCGCACCGTATCGGCAAACGATACGAAGGTCACCATATCCGACATCCGGTCTTGCACCGTCAGCGGAGAATCTTTCAATACATACGTCACATTCGTGTTACCCAGTAATTCCAGGTTCCCGCGCATCGTAAGGGCGTCTACCGGGCCTTTGGCCGTGGCGTTCAGGTTGACGAACAATTTTCCGTACACCAGGCTTTCGTTATTGCGTTTGACGTTGAGCAATTGCAAATTATCGGCCGATAATTTCAAATCGGCCATCATGCGCGAAAAATCGTGGAAATCGATCGTTCCGTCGATCAGGAAAGGATTATCGCCCGAGGCGTAAATCGCATACTGATCGAAAAGCAACCGGCTTTTCTGGATCTCGATCTTTTTCGTGTCGAACCGGAAGCTCGATCCCACTGCACCGACGAATACCGCCGACGAATCGAGCAATAAATAGCCTTCAGCCTCGGGCGCTGCGCTGGTGCCGCTGATATCCAGATGGCCGTCCAGATCGCCGCTCAGAACCGCCATTTGCTCGGGAATAAACGGATTGGCAATATCCAGCGGCAAATGCAGCAGATCCACACTTCCTGTCAGGCGGTCGGGACGATCGCCGCCGGCGGTCTGGTAAAGCGCCGTGGCCGACGTAATCTCTCTATGATCGCGGAACAGGTGCACGTCCACCTGATGATTTCCTTTTTCCAGCGGCAGGTAAATCGCGTTGAGCGTGACCTGTCCCACCCAGTCGTTTTCATAATACAAGCTGTCCACATTCACATCGGCCACCACCATGAACGAACTATCGGTGGGGGCGTACTGAAAATCGGCGTTCAACCGTCCGCTCATCGGCGGAATGTAGCTTACGGCGTTCGAGATAAGCCCCAGGTTGATCTGATTCAGTTCCACATGTACTTCGCTGTCGCGGCGCCCCCCCGCAGAGGAATGTACCCACAGCGATGCATTGTCGGGGCCGCTCAGCCTCAGATTGGCCGAAATATCTTTCATCCCTTTGATTTCGATGAAATTGTCGGGGTTCAAACTGAATTTGCGGAAGGCCAGGATGGGATCGTCGGGGAAGAGGGTGATGCGCATGCCTCCCGGTATTTTATCCACCCGGGCGCCCAGCAACAGACCGGTTTCTCCTTGTCCGTTTTTGAAAGTAAGCCGGGCGTCGGCATAGTCGTACCGAAGCATGCCGTCTACCGCGGCCGAGAAAGGCGCCTGCCGGCGGTAAGGCCCTTTCACGACCTCGGCCCGGTATCGTAATCCCAGCGAATCCTGCCAGACAAGGGTGCGGATCGTATCGAGCTGGAAGGTATCGCGCATTAAGCCGTAAATTCCTCCGTCCAGCTTCAACCCCGTTTCGGGCGAGGTGTATGCATTGAGGGAGATGTCATTGAATTCGATATAATAATTTTGCAGGTAATTGTAAATCGGATTATCCTTTCCCGCCGTTACTTCGAGGTGCATATCGGGGTAGAGCGGGCGCAGAGCGTTCAAGTTGAGGGTTGAATCCTGTTTCAATTGCCTGTCGGCGTCTTGCGATATGCGCGTCAGGTTGTCGATCATCCGGTTCAATCCGGCATTTCCGGTCAGGATCACCCCCAAATCGCCGGCGTGCAGCGATACGCGCGTGGTATCCCGATCGCTTGCGGCGTGCAACGTAAGCAGTTTGGGGCGGAAGGTTTGTTTGGCCGTTACGATTTGCCAGTCGCCCAGGGTTACGTCGAGCGTATTATCCTCTTTCAGGTTGCTTTTGGCCTCGGCGAAGAGTTGGAAGGAGGTGGCGAAAGGTTGGCTCATCAGGTGGAAGCCGTATAAGTCGGCGTTTTCCACGTCGGCGATCAGCGTGGCGGCTACCTCATCGCGTTGGAGCGTGGCGTCGAGCGTCAGGTTCATCTTCGCCAGCGGATAGCGGCTGACCAGTTTGAGGTCGGCCTGGTGGTTTTTCAGCGATCCGTCGATCGTAATGTCCGATACCGACGAGCTGCCGTACCGGATGTCGGTTATCTTTCCTTCGATCTGGCTCCAGGTGGAGGCGGCAAACAGGTCGAGGCCCTTCCCTTCGGCCTGTACCGAGGCGGTAAGCCAGAGCAAGGAATCGCGGGGCATGAAATGATCGGGTTGCAAACTGTCGATCCGCAGGGAGGCGGCATAGGCTTCGCGCGGAAGTTGATAGCGTCCGTCCAAACGGATTTTTCCGGTTCCGTCGGCCAGTACCACGTCGGCCCGGTATTCCTGGTTTTTCAACCCCGCATTTCCTTTCATCGTAAGGCCCGCGGGAATGCGGAAGCGGTCGCGTTGTTCGGCCGGCAGGTATGCCAGGAGGAAGTCGAGCTGTCCCGTGCGCAGCTGCCAGTCGAGCTGCCCGCTGCGGCGAAGGCTGTCGCCGAGGTCTTTTGCCTGGCCGGAGGCTTCCACATCGAGTACTCCCGGCCATTTTCCTTTCAGCCGCTTAAGTTTGAGGGTGGAAAAATTGCCGTTCGCTTCAGCCTGAAGGGTCAACGGCTGGGCGGGGAAGGCTTTCTTGAAATCTTCCGGCCAGATTCCTCCGGCCAGCAGCAAGTCTTCTTTGCCCAGGCGGGCGTCGAGATTCGCCCGCATTTCTCCTTCCGGTTTTTCCTCGAGGGCGCTCCAGGGAACGAGCGCCTGAAGATTGATCTCCGAATAGGGGGTACGCAGCTTGAGATCGGGTACGTTTATTTCCGTCGAATCGCTTTGGATTCGGCCGGCCAGCGACTCCACGAAAAGGCCGGAGCGTTCTTTGAGTGAAAGGGCCTGGATGGCCGCTTTCATTTCTCTGCCTTCATATAGGATGGAACGGATTGAAGCGTCGAGGTCGCTGATAGCCAGGTGGGCAGCGTCCAGTCCGTCCGCCGGGGGCCTGTTGTCGGTATCGAATTGGAAGGTAGAGCCCGCAATGCGGAAGGCCGAAGCGCCGTAGCGGGAGCGCGCCAGATCCACTTCGCCCTGATTCAGTTCCGCTTGCTCCACAAAGGTGCAGAGCCGGAGCGAGTCGGCGGGTATCTGCATGGCAAAGGCGACGTTTTTGAGGGCGATCGCGTCGAGTTGCAACTTCCAGTTCAACGGGGTGGAGGTGGTATCTGTTTCCGAAGTGGTATCGGTCAGGAAGAGGGTGACGGCCGTGTCGGACAGGTCGATCCGGTTGAAACGGGCGTGTTCGTTTTTCAAATCGATCCGGTCGGCCTCAGCCGAGAGTTTTCCCAATGCGCCTTTGATTTCTATTCCGTCGATCAGTTTGCCGGTGTTGGCTTTTACGCCTTCCAGCTCAATGCCGTCCACCACGACTTCTTTTTTCAGTAGCGGCAGGGCTTTTACGCTCACGGTGAGGTTGCCTACCGTCAGCAACGTGTCGGCCGGAGGCTGTATGACGGATACTGCTTCCATCTTCAGATTGAGCGGAAACGAAAGCCTGATTTTTCCGATGCCGATCTGCATGCCGGTGGCTTCCGTAGCGTAGTGTATCACTTTGCCAACCACAAAACGTTGGAAGGGGGGTATATAGACGAGTACGGAAATCAGCAACACGAGTGCGATCGGTACGAGGCATATCACTCCTATCCATTTAATCCATTTTCTCATGTATTCAATGCGGGTATTTAGTTATATGAATAACGGTTAAACGCCTTGTTTTGTTTGACGATTCTTTAACAAAAATAGAAATAAAAATCAAATAAAGCACCGATTTCCTCTTCGGGCTTAACGATAGGAAACGGAAAACTTGTACATTTGCTTTAAAAAGTAGAAAAATGACTGATCTTGAATTGCATACCCTGTGTCATGAAGTAGAACGGGCAGCGCGCGAGGCCGGGGCTTACCTGAAAGCGGAACGCGAGAAGTTTGATTTGTCGCGGGTGGAGGAAAAAG
>DBFJSK010000357.1:0-3714 GCA_048403675.1 Tannerellaceae bacterium
GATAATACCCATGGCATATATAATAACGAAATGGAGGAAACTTCTCCTTTGGTTCCTCCTGCTCAGCGGCCTTACTATGTAGCTGAGGTAACCATTGGTGATAATGTATGGATTGGGGAGGGAGTGATTATTTTGCCAGGGGTGAGTATTGGAGAAGGTTGCATTGTTGCTGCCAACTCGGTAGTTAACCAATCCGTTCAATCGTATTGTATGGTAGCAGGTAGTCCTGCTTCGGTAAAAAAGAAGTTTAATTTCCAGACGAAAAAATGGGAAAAACAATATAAACTATGATAACAGCTTCTATTGTGTTGTATCATCATGACGCTATGGAAATAAGGCGCTTGATGAATTGTATTTTGGCGGAACCGGTTGACAAACTTTATTTGATAGATAATTCGTTGAATGACCGGTTGAGGAATTTGATTAAGGAGTCGGAGCGGATTCGTTATATTCATAGTGTCAATTTAGGATATGGAGCGGGTCATAATATCGCCCTTCGCGAAGCTATGGGAGAGGGTGCGGCGTATCATGTGGTGGTGAATCCGGATATTTATTTTGAGCAAGGAACGTTGGTGAAATTGGCAGATTATATGAATAGGCATCCTCGGGTAGGATTGGTGATGCCAAAAGTGTTTTATCCGGATGGAGAAATACAATATTTATGCAAATTATTACCTACTCCTTTTGATTTGATAGGGCGTCGCTTTATTACGTGCAAGAAGCTGATTGAGAAAGCGAACCGGCGATATGAATTGCGGTTTGCAGATTATGACCGGGAAATGAGGGTTCCTTCTTTATCGGGCTGTTTTATGTTTTTGCGCATGGATGTAATCAGGCAAACAGGAGGTTTCGACGAGCGTTATTTTATGTATGCCGAGGATCTGGATTTGTGCCGGAGAATCGGAGATGTGGCAGAAACGGTTTATTTTCCTTCGGCGGTAGTCTATCATGCCTATGAGAAGGGATCTTATAAGAACATGCGTTTGCTGAAATATCATATTTGTTCGGTCATCAAATATTTTAATAAGTGGGGATGGTTTTTCGATTCCGAACGAAGGAAGAGAAACCGGCGTTCATTGGCTTTATTAAGTAAGCAGAAATGAGAGAGAAAGAATCAATGGTTTGCTAATTCAGGGGTTTATGGTTTGAAGATCAATTAACAGGCAATTAATATGAAAAGTATAATACGAAGTGTTTTGTTTTTGTTTTTTTTAGGAGTGGCTATTACAGCTACCTCACAGGTTCCGAAAGAATTGCTTGATAAAGCTAAGGCGGCTGGCATGACGGAACAGCAGATTCAACAGGAAATTAATCGCCACGTTTTATCCTCGAGAACTGCCGAAGGAAACGGACGTATTTCCACGACGAAGGAAAATGCAGCGGATCAGCGAAGGTTGACTGATAATATCTTACCTTCTTTAGCGGATCAACGGGATGAACATCTTGTGGATGATATAGAATTGAAGGAGACGGTTTTCGGGCGTGAGATTTTTCAGAATAAGCAGTTGTCGTTTGAGCCGGATCTGAATATCCCGACGCCTAAAGATTATGTTTTGTCGGCATCGGATGAACTGTCAATCCATGTGTGGGGCGATTCGGAACTGAATCTGAATCTGAAGGTTTCTCCTGAAGGGACAGTGTTGATTCCTTCTTTAGGCCCGGTAGCGGTAGGCGGTTTGACTATGGAGGAAGCAGAGGCAAAGCTGCGACGCGAATTAAGCCGAATCATGGCTACGATGGAGGGGCAGGATCCGGGGAACCGTGCGGAAGACAGGGCTATTGGGGGAAATACATTTGTTTCGGTCAGCCTCAGCCAGATTCGGAGTATCAAAGTGAATATTGGGGGGGAAGTGATGGCACCGGGCACGTATACGCTTCCCTCGTTTGCTACGCTTTTCAACGCCTTGTATGCGGCGGGTGGAGTAAACGAGATCGGAACCTTAAGAAATATCAAAGTATACCGCGGCAGCCGGGAAATAGCCTGTTTGGATGTTTACGATTATTTGCTGAATGGGAAATACGAGACTAATATCCGGTTGCAGGAAAACGATATGATTATTGTAGGGCCTTACGAGCATCTTGTAGTGGTGCGGGGCAAGGTAAAACGTAACCGGATTTTCGAAATGAAACCGGGAGAGACTTTGCGGCAATTACTGGTGATGACGGGAGGCTTTACGGGAGACGCATATAAAAAAGATGTGTGTGTGAAGCGCAAGTCGAGCAGTCACTACCAGATCGCTACTGTTGAAGAAACTCAATTCGACAGTTTTATGATGCAAGATGGGGATTCTTTGAAGGTGGATTCAATCATCCCGTTTTACGAAAACCGGCTTACCGTGACGGGGGCGGTGTGGCGTCCGGGAGAATATGAGTACAGCCCTTTGCTTCATACGGTAAAACAATTGGTGGCGCAGGCGTCCGGTTTAAAAGGGGACGAGTTTACGGGGCGGGCTCATATTACGCGGCTGAATCCGGATTTTACGACCACACTTTTGGCGGTCGACATTCGGGGAATCTTAAATGGTACGGTGCCCGACGTAGAGTTGCGCCCGGAGGATCAGTTGAGCATACCTTCCCTTTTTGATCTGCGGGAGCCTTACACGGTGAAAGTATCGGGGGCGGTCAACTTTAAAGATACCATTTTGCCTTACCGGCACAACCTGACGGTGGAGGATGCCATTCTGATGGCAGGAGGTTTGCAAGAATCGGCGGCAACGGTACAAGTAGAAGTGGCACGCCGCATCAAAGATTCTCGCTCGATAGAAAGTACGAACCGGATAGCCGAGGTGTACGAGTTTACCTTGGCGGATGGGTTGGCGCTCTCTCCCGAAGGACACGGTGTTTCCGGCAATGTATCCGGCGTGACGGATACGCTTTTCACATTGGAACCATTCGATGAGGTCTATGTACGTTTTTCTCCGGGGTATCAGGAGCAGCAGGTCGTGAAAATCGAGGGCGAGATTATGTTTGCGGGTAGCTATGTGCTGGCTGAAAAGAATGCCCGGCTAAGCGATTTGATCGTAAAAGCCGGCGGAGTGACACAAGACGCCTATGTGCGGGGAGCGAGCTTGAAACGGGAGCTTACGGAGGATGAGATGCGGCGGCTGGAAACCCTGTTAGAACTAAGCGCGAATAAACAAAGTAAGGATTCGGTAGCCTTGTCGTTATCGACTATCAAAGATTATTCGGTAGGAATCAGCTTGGAAAAAGCCTTGGCCAATCCTGGCAGTGCGGACGACGTGGTACTTCGCGACGGCGACAAATTATATATACCCCAGTTGCAAAGTACCGTAAAGATCAGCGGCGCGGTAACCTATCCCAATAGTGTGACTTATACAAAAGGAATGTCTGTCAGGGACTGCCTGTCTCAGGCTGGCGGTTATAACGATACCTCGCGCAAATACCCACTGGTTATTTATATGAACGGCAAGGTGGCTACCACGCACAGGGTGGGTCTTTTTTTCAAACGGTATCCGAAAGTAGAGCCGGGTTGCGAGATTGTGATTCCTTCGAAAACGCAGCGTGACCGGAATACAAGCTTAGCTGAAATAATGAGTATCGGTAGTTCGGCTACCTCCATGGCGGCGATGATCACATCGATTGTAAATATGGTTAAAAATTGAGAGGAAGGAAAGAATGATACATGATAAAATAGAGCCGGGCGTACCGAAAGGAAATTCAGACAATAATAAAAGAGAAAAGAAGGAAATCTTA
>DBFJSK010000358.1:0-11262 GCA_048403675.1 Tannerellaceae bacterium
TATCTATTTAATTTACAGCCTTTTAATTTAGAAGACAAAGAGGTATAAGCCGGGAAGCAAGCGTATTTATTGCCTCCGGTTTAAACAATTTATGCAAAAAATCATTCCCGGGATTGCGCTACTCGTTAAAATAAACTACTTTAGCAGACGTAAAACGCACTAGTTAGAAGTCGATTAAACAGGTTTCTCTTTCTCTCTAAGAAAGAGATTTTTATTATCCTATATTTCCCTGTAATTCAGTTTTTTGGAATTTCATAGTTTGTTATAGCGAAGAGTCGGTCTGTTATTTTTCTCTTTCCGTTTTACAAAGGGTAACGCGCATCAAGCTATTTCTTACCGGCCCTTCTTGCTTTCCCGGGGTGAAAAAACAACTACACCGTTATAAAATTCCTTTTCCAAGTCGATGGAGTTGAAATTTCATAACGGTGCAGTTTCGGGGTCTTATAAAAAGAGACTCTTCAACGATTGGCAAAGAGGCCGACGTATGCGCCCGGCTGTAGGTTTTATTTTCAGTCTTTTTTTTAATCGCCAAAAGGCATATAAAAGCTTTTTATGCCCTATTTGCAGTGGGCTTTAATCAGGCGCGGTGCTACCGGATCGCCTAACTCTTCCGCCTTATGTAAGGCTTCGCAGGCTTCCGCCATTTTCTTCTGGCGAACGTAACAGACACCCCGTAAGCGGTAGCAAGCCGCAAATTCCGGTGCTAATTTCAAGGCCTTCTCTACGCTTTCCAAAGCCAGGTCGTACTTCTCCAGCCGCATATAGACCGAAGCTTCTTCAGCCGGATACACCGGGTCGGCGGGGCTCAACTGCATGGCCATTTGGATGTCGGCCAGGGCGCCTTCCAAATCGCCGCTTTTGAATTTAGCTTGTTCACGGTAGTAGTAAAAGCTATCGTCCACCTTTCCGTTGGCCACGGTATAATAAAGCGCATAGTCGGCCAGAGCCGCCGGGTAATTCATCAGTTTCAATTTCAAATCGATCCGTTCCAAAATAAACGGAAGGGCCTCCGCAGAAGGGGGCGTGCCGCAGTGGGCCACCGCGCTATCCAGCAGCGCAATCAGATCGCCGAAATTCACGCCCGGCAGATTTGCTTTCGCCTTTTCGGCCCAATACCAGGAAGCGGGCGTCGCCATCGGGCTTTCGTTCACCCGCATATAATCGTCGTAAGCCGCCTGGAAATTGCGTTGGAAGAAATAAATATCGCCTTCCAACTGCCGATAAAGCGGCGAATCGTCCATCTGAATGGCCCGTTGAACGGTTTCGAGCGCGGCCGCTATACTCCATTTTTCCTGATGCAACGCCGTATCGAGCGCCGCCACGCCGTAAATCAGTTTGGCCCGGCTATATTCCGCTTCGCTTTTTTTCTCCGTCCGGCGCGCCGCCGCTTCGAGATCGTCCAACGCTTTGTCCAAATACCGGTTTTGCGCTTCCGGCGTATCGGCCAGCTCGGCGCGGTGGTAGGCATAATGAGAGGCCCGGCTCAGGTATCCGTCAGGCGCATCGGGGAAAGTGGCGATAAAGTCGTCGAGCGTACGGAGGTAAGTGAACGCATCTTCATTATTTCCTTTCAGAAACAAGGCGACTTGGGCTTGGTCGAGCTCGGCCGGCCACGCTTTCCGGATACCGATCTGGTTATAAACCGAATTGAAGGCATCCGCCGAGCCTACCGCGAGGCTGGCTGCATAGCCCGCCGATACGGCATAGGAGGCTTCCCGCTTGCCGGAAGCGTCTTCCTGCGCCAACCCGAACACGTCGCCGGAAGCCGTCAGCAGGGGAGCGTTTACATCGCCTGCTTCCAAGGGAAAAGCTATTTTATAATAGCTATAAGGATCTTTCAACTTGCTTACTTCCGTAACAGCGCCCTTTTCGAACCGTCCGCTTTTTCCCGTTGCAAAAGGCAGCAGATAGACTTCGGCCCCTACGGCCAGTGGTTCGGTTGCCAGGGAAAAGGCGGTTACTTTTTTCGGAACGTCTACTTGAAAGCGGATGACATCATACAATTCATCGGCTCCCAAAATACGGGATACCTCGTATTCTTTTCCATCGGCCTCTTTCACGACAGCCCGTGCCGCTCCTTTAAAAAGCGAATAGCCGGAAAGGGCTTCGCCGGTTTCGGTGATAAAGAAGCCGGTTCCGGTTGTTATTTTTTTATTTTCTTTATCGTAAGTGGTCAGGGTAAACACGGCTTTGCGCTGTTTGTCGAGCCATTTGGGAGCATTTTTCTGGGCCGCCAGCAACAGGGTTTGCAGACAGACCATGAGTAGAAAGATTGTTTTTTTCATTTTTTCGTGTCCATGTTATTAGTACGGCTACAAAAGTAACTATTTATCCGAAAAGTGAACAAATTCGGGAATTAATCTATTATGCTTATATTTGTAGGAATCACTTCCTAAATACGAATGCGTTATGAAACTTAAAATTTGGATGCTTATGTGTAGTCTGTTTACTGCCAGAGCGGCCGCCGCTCCTTTCGCCACCGATACGTTCCAAACCAAAGACGGAGGAAAACTGGCGATTACGTTCATTAAACATGCCAGCCTGCTGCTGGATTACAACGGCCGGCAGATTCAGGTAGATCCGGTTTCCGATTATGCCGATTACAGCTTGTTCCCTAAAGCGGACGTTATTCTTATCACCCACGAACATGCCGACCATTTGGATGCGAAAGCTATCAGCGCCCTCGAAAAGCCGGAAACCGTGCTGATTACCAACCCGGCCAGCCGGGACAAATTAGGCAAAGGAAAAGCCATGCGGGAAGGAGATACGGATACTCCTGTCTCCTACCTGACGATCGAAGCCGTTCCGGCCTATAATACGACGCCGGGGCGTGAAAAATACCATCCTCGCCACCGGGATAACGGCTACGTGCTTACCCTGGGAGGCACCCGGATTTATATTGCCGGGGATACGGAAGATATTCCGGAAATGAAAAACCTGAAAGATATTGACATTGCTTTCCTGCCGGTGAACCAGCCGTATACGATGACGCCGGCGCAGGCTGCGCGCGCCGCCCGGATGTTCAATCCGAAAATACTGTATCCTTATCATTATAGCGATACGCCGATCGAAGAATTGAAGGAGAACTTGAAAGACAGCCCGATCGATGTTCGGATTCGCGACATGCAATAAAGAAGGCCGGGCTTGCCGAAATGGAATCCTCTGGCGGAAGTTTTCATGTCGGCCGGATCAACCGCCGGCAAGCCAGGTGCACGTTATATTGGTAGGCCAGGCACGCCAGGATGAAATAGACCAGGCATTGTACCCAGAGCGTCAGGTACTCTACATGGATTTCAGCGATCGACGCTCCCATCGAATTGAGTTTGACATAGGCCAGGGTAGCAGGCGCCGCCGGAAAGACGAAGTGAGCCGCCCGCCAATACCACGGCATCAATTCGAGGGGATAAGAAACGCCTGAAAGGAAAATCAGCCCCACCGAGAAAAAAGCGATCATCAGCAACGGCGCATCGCCATCGGTAAAGAAAACCGATGCTGCCAAGCCCAGGAAGCTGGTGGCCAGTAAAAAAGGAATCAGCAAGATAACCGTATTCAGGGGATGCCCCACGTTCGGAAGTCCGAACATCAAAGGGATCAACCCCAGCAAAAACAGCGCAAACACGGCGTATAACATCGTATAAACAAACGTTTTGCCCAGCACCACCCGCGCCATTCGTCCGAAAGAAGTGCCTTGGACGGCAAAACGCACCAGCGAGCCTGTATGTCGCTCCTCGCCGCTTATCATGGCAATCACCATCATCAGGGTCTGGAAAATAATCACCACCAACACGGCCGGAATCAAATAAGAACCGTAGCCTTCGGTATGGTTGTACAAAGCGGTGCCTACCACTGTAATAGGTTGCACGGCGGCCAATTGCACGGCCGTACCGGCAGGCAGAAAAACAGCCATCTCGGGGCGGCAGCGTTCGCCGAGCGCCAACATGGCGCCTGAAGAGGCCTCCAGCATCGTCATATAATACAAAAAAGCGGTCGTCGATTCATACATAATGTAAATAGCTTGTTCTCCGCGGCCTAGGCGCGACTCGAAATCGTGGGGAATATAGACGATGCCTACCACTTCGTTCTTTTTCATCATTTCCTGCGCCTGCCGGTAATCGACCGCATCGGTCACCACCCACACCTGATTGGAGGCATCGAGCAGCCGGAGATATTCGCGGCTGAGCTGGGTTTTCGACAGATCGACCGCCGCCAAAGGGGCATTCCGGATCAGATTGGGGGCATACATATAGTTGTACAACAGGCCGTAGACAAAGATACCGCCCATCAACACCAGCAGAATGGCATAACTGGTGGAGATCGTGCGGAATTCATCGCGGATAATGAAAGCTATATCGCTCAGACCCGATTTTAGTTTAATGGATGTTTTCATACTTGTGGCTTAAAATGACACGTTGAAGACGGGGCAAAAGCAGCAAGGCCAGCAGTGGAAAAACGCCCAGCACCGCATAATTTACCCAGGCATAGGGAAAGCCGTAATCGCCGTACAGCAAATTCTGGTTGATTTCCACAAAATGGCGCACCGGAAAAAGGTAAGAGGCGGCATAGACCGGCCCATACATGGAAGGCACCGGAAAAGTAACGCCCGACAGGGTAGCGCCCAATGAACCGACCATCGAAACGATGCTGATAATGATACTCAGTACCGGAAAGATGGAAAAAATAAACACCGCCAACGCCTGCGTGGCGATCACAAACCAAATGGCCGCCAGATTGAGGGGCCAGAATCCCGAAGAGAAAGGGATTTGCATCACTCCGAACATGAGATAATTGGCAAAAATGCTCATAATACTGAAAATTACCGTGTAAGGCAATAATTTGCCGGCGACGGCTACCACCATATTCATCCGCGCGGTAGCCAGCCAGGCTTCGGCTGTGCCGAACTTCAGTTCGCTCCCGATGGAATAGACGGTGGTAAGCAAAATAATTACCTGGAAAAAAACAAAGAAAAAGGGATTACTCAAATAGACGGAATAATCGAGGTCGGGATTAAACAACGGATGACTGTTGCCCTTCACCGGCAAGAGAAAAGAGGTGATTTGCTTTTCCCCCACACCCAGCGCGGTGGCCTGCATGACCACCGGCGAAAGCGCCAAGGTTTGCAGCAAAGATGAAAAGGCGCCCTGCACTTCTCCCCCCACACTGAGCAACGCATAATGATAATAATAAGATAAGACTGCATTCCGCCCGCTGATGGCATCGGCTTCGAACTGGCTGGGAATGACCAGGTAGCCGTAAATTTCTTTCGCTTGCGTAGCCTGCCGGGCCGCCTCGGGATCGGCATAATGCCGGGTAACCCGGAAGGTGGGAACCACCTCTACCTGGCGGACGATATGGCGGGAAAGACTGGTTTGATCTTGATCGACTATGCCGATCGGAATGTTCTCCATTTGGCCGTTGCCGAAAATAGTGGACATAAAAAAGATACAGAACAACGACAAGCCGATACATACGCCAAAATAAAGCCGGCGCGATACCATGCGGTCGAGTTCTCTGCGCAGCACGGCATAAAACGCTGTATTTTGTATGCGCTCTTTCATCATTTCCCGAGATTGACCAATACAGACATTCCCGGCCGCAACCCGTCTACCCGGTTCACCGGCCGGGCATGGATCTCGAAGGTGCGCAAATCGTAGGTGCCGGTTTGCTTGGTCGATTTCCAGGTAGCGTAGCTGCCGAGCGGACTGATATAATCGATTTTAAATTCGATCCCCACGCCATCGATGGCTGGTACATCGGCCCGGAAGGTTTCGCCCATCCGGAAACGGGGCAACCTATCCTCGCGTACATTGAGCACCACATAGGCGTCATCGAGCACGACCAAACTCATAATCGGCATGCCGGCTCCCACCAATTCGCCCCGTTTGGGATAAATGGTAGCAATCTCGCCCGATTCCGGCGCCGTCAGGCGGGCGTCCTGTAGCAAGGAAGCCACCTCTTCCACCGTTCCCCTGGCGGCATTCACCAACGAGCGGGCGCTTTCTTTATCTTGTTTCTGCGCTCCGTCGAGCGCCAACTGATACTGGCTGTGCGCCGCCCGTTCGCCGGCCAGGGCCGCCTGGTAAAGGGCCGCTACTTCATCGCGGCGCTGGGAAGTGACAACGCTGTCTTTATAGAGCGCATTCACCCGGTCGTAGGTTACTTTGGCTAATTGCAAGTCCGATTTGGCTTTATTCCATAATTGGAGGAAAGAGTTGATGATTTGGCGGCGTGTTCCTTCGTCCACCTTCTCGCGTTGATAAATCGCTACATTCTCCATCGCATGGGCTTGTTGATATTTCGCTTCCGCTTCCGGACTGTTGATGACGACCAGCGTATCGCCCTGCCGCACTTTTTGCCCCTCTTTCACCAGGAAGGTATCGATGCGTCCGGGCAATTTCCCGGAAATACGTATTTCGGTCGATTCGATTTGCCCTTGCAGGATAACGGGTTTCTTGCCCAGTAGCAACATGCCGACTGCGGAAATAAGAATAACCACTATCAAAATCACGATAAATGAAACACTGAGGTATTTCTTTGTCTTATCCATAATTCATCGCATTTATTCGTTGGGAAATAAAAAATCTTCAGTATGTCCCTCTGCCTTATAGGCCTGGAAGGTTTCGGGCGTACCGCAAACGGCCAGCAGGTTGGCCAGTGCCACGTCGTATTGATAATAAGCCAGCAGGAAAGCCATCTTTACTTTCGAGAGCACTACCTGGGCATCGACCACTTCGGTAGAGGTAGCCATCCCTTCCTGGAATGATTTCCGGCGGATGCGTACCAGCTCGCGGCTCATATCGATGGTGGTGTGCAACGCCTCCACGTTGTCGAGTGCGTTTTGCAGTTGGGTATATAATTTATCGACTGCCACCTCCAGGTCGCTGATCGCTTTCTCTTTGCCGATGGCCAACGACTGGCCGGTAATTTTAGCTTGCCGGATGCGCTTTTCGCGATCGAAGCCATCGAAAATATTCCAGGTAAACCCTACTCCTACCATCGTGCGGGGTAACAAATATTTATCGGCTCCGTGATTGTAAAGGGTTTGTTTGCCGAACAAGGCGATATTGGGAAAATAAGCCGCCCGGCCGATTTTCAGTTCGTTGTCGGCGATGGTTTGTTGCAACCGCAATTGTCGGACTAGATAATTGCCTGTCTCCAATTGGATTTTGAAATAAGAGGCGGAGGGTAGATTGGTATTGATAAAAAGCGCGGTAGTGGGTTGAATGTCGTACACGGTATCGAGGCTGAGAAGGCTTTTTAGGGCTTGGCCGGCCACCGTCAGGTCTTTCCGGGCCGATTCGAGTTCGCGCCGGGCCTCTTTCATGCTGACCTCGGCCAGCAGACGTTCGGCTTTATTAATCATCCCGTTTTGTTCGAGTTTCAACGCATGCTCGTAATGCAGGCGAAGCGCCTCGTAGGTTTCCTGGCGCACATCCACTACTCGTTCGCCCAGCCGGACACCGAAATAGGTTTCCACCAGCAAAGCGTGTTGAACGGCACCCACTTCCGAGCGGGTGGTTTCGGCCAGATCGACCATTGTGCGGCCGATGCGTCCGGCATAGACCCGTTTACCGCCGGTAAAGACCGGCCAGACTACGTTGGCGTCGATCGAGGTGAGGTTTTGCGAAATGAGCGGAAGCGTAAAGGTATTTTGTCCGATCTTCTGAAGGATAGAGACGATGGCGTCGTTATCGGGCAAATAGGTTTCGACAAAGTCGATGGCCGGATCGGTATATTTGTTAAGCGACTGGTGCACTTCGATAGGGTTCGACATGTGTACGAAGGCGCCGGCCGCCGTGACGGAAGGGTACCAGAAGGCATTGAGTTTCTGATGTTCGTTGCGAGCCAGCTCCACCCCTTTCCCGGCAATCTGCAAGCTTTTATTATCGGCGTGCAGCCGGGCCACCGACTGTTCGAGGCTGAGCTGGATTTTCTCATTTTGGGCGTCGAGGGAAACCGGAAGAAGGAAAAAGAGCAGGATTCCGTACCGTATGTTATTACTCACCATAAATCGTTTCATATTGACGTTCAGTAGATAGAGTAATAACATCCGCCCGGAGACGATTGTTTAAAAAGCTTGTATGACAAACGGCGAACCTGACCAAGCCAAGGTAAAGTTTGCCCTTAGCGCGCAGAGCGACTTAGACAACCGCTCCCCTGATGCCAGCATACGCTTAGGCCCGTTGCGCCTTTTTCAAATCCGGCAGAAACCAGGTAACCAATCCGAGTAAGGGCATGTATCCGCAAACGTTATACACGGCTTCGATACCGTAGCGATCGGCCATCTGCCCCAATACGGCCGAAGCGATCCCGGCCACCCCGAACGCAAAGCCGAAGAATAATCCCGAGATCAGTCCCAACTTATAGGGCAGCAACTCCTGCGCATACAACAAAATGGCCGGAAAAGCGGAAGAAAGAACAAGCCCTACGCAAAAACTCAGGATGATAGTAGCCGTCAGATCGGCATGGGGCATCCATAGGCTGAAGGGGGCGGCGCCCAGAATAGAAGCCCAGATCACGTATTTACGGCCTACTTTATCGCCGATCGGCCCTCCCATGAGTGTTCCCAAGGCTGTAGCGATAAGAAATATGAAAAGGCAAATCTGGGAGGTTTGCACCGTTACGCCGAACTTATGAATCAGGTAAAAGGTGTAATAGCTGTTCAAACTGGCCATATAAATATATTTGGAGAAGATCAAAACCAGCAGGATACCGATGGAAACGATCGTTTGACCGGGGGGAAGCGGACGTTCTACCGGCATTTTCACCGTGTTTTTTTGCCATTTCACCTGATTGAGATACGTTTTATACCACCGGCACACAGGGATCATCACTCCAATGGCAAACAGGGCCACCAAGGCAAACAGGGCGATATGCGTCCGGCCGTAGGGGGCTACCAGCAAGGCCACCAAAAGCGGCCCGAGCGAACCGCCCAGATTGCCTCCCACCTGAAAAAGGGATTGGGCCAGACCGCGACGTCCGCCGGAGGCTAGCGAGGTGATGCGCGAGGCTTCGGGATGTAAGACGGAGGAACCGATACCGATCAGAAAGACCGATCCGAGTACCCAATGCAGGCTGGAAGCAAAGGCCAGGTTTAGCAGACCGATTAAAGTAAAACTCATTCCGGCCGGCAACGACCAGGCCAGGGGATGTTTATCGAAAATCAGCCCGGTAACGGGTTGGAAGACGGAGGCGGAGGATTGGTAGACAAGGGTAATCAGACCGATCTGGGCGAAGCTCAGCGCCAGGTCTTCTTTGAAAAGGGGATATACCGCCGTAATCACCGATTGCAGGGAGTCGTTCAGGCAATGCGTCAGACTGAGGGCGAGTAAAACCCGGAAGGCGGTTTTGTTCGCGGCGGGGGAAGCGGCGAATCGGGGAGCTGTTGCTTTCATTTGTTAACCTTTTTTCGTTCTACTTTGAGTGGGGCGGTAAAATTAAGGAATAAAATCTAAAGAAATAAAGAAGGGCCGTTAACACTTTATTCGAAACGGGAAAATGCCAGGCAGAGATTAATTATCAATCGATAAAGTCAGCCTAAGCCTTTATAAAATAAAGGTACGTTTTATTTCTTTCAGATTCTTTATATTAATCAGGTAAATCCAAATCGCTTCTGGTTTGTTTTTTCAATAAATGCTTCAGTGCTGTCAACCGAGCGGAAGGAAATCTTGAAACATTCACTCCCAAAACAAACGCCAAGATCCCCCTTATCTGCCATCATTCCGACCCCGATGTTACTCGATAGAGTTTCGCCCGGAACAGCCACTGAAGTTTTTTTTATGCCTTTTCCGCCCGGGGAGCTTCTTCCTGCGGGGCTTCATGCAAAATAAATGTCGTTGCTCCGAGCGTCACGACCGCTCCTTCTTCAATACGCACCTGTTCCTTTTTTCCCACGAGGGTATTTCCCAGGAATGTGCCGGTCAGGCTCGGGAAATCGCGAAGGGTATAGGTGAACGATCCGTCGGGGCGGCGTTGAACGCGGATGACACAGTGTTTGCGCCCCATACTGGGATCGCTGGTGATGATGGGCACATCGACGCCATCGGTGTCTTTGTTGCGCCGGCCGATTACATTGTCACCCTCTACGAGGGGAAGTTCTTGCCGGAAGCCGAAATTATTTTCGATCACGGTGATATAGCCGGCCGAGAAATCGGGCTCTTTCACCTCTTTCTCTTCGCCCGTAGTGGTTTTAACGACCTTGCGGCCGAGTTTGATCTTGAACTGGGCGCCGCAGCCGGGGCAAACAAATGCCAGAACTTTGCCATCGGGATATTTTGTTTCGTCGAACGATAATTGGTTGTCGCATTTCGGACAGAATACTCTTTTCATTGTTGCATCCGTTTTAAATTCGAGGGCAAAGGTACGAAAAAGCAACAGATAGTTTCCTACCTCTCTTCCCCTTTCTAAGGCAAAGAAATAAGGAAGACTATCTGTAAGCAAAGAGTAGCAAGATCGGAAGGAAGCCGCGGGTTTTAAAATTTATACCCCAGGCCGATCAACAAATTATTCATTTTTTTCAATCCGTCGGACATTTGATAAGGTAAATCATAATGACGAACAGTATTCAAACCAATATGATATTCTGCATTTATTAGATAGCGTTTTTTAAATTCATATTCCACTCCGCCAATCAATCCATAATTAATTCGATCGATCTGGTCAAACACATTCGTATGCTTCACACGTGATCCGTCCGGATATTTCTCAATATAAAGGCCAATCAAACCACAAGCCACATACCCTCCGATAAAAGGATTTTCACACCATTGTAAGTGGTAGGAAAAAGTAAGTGGCAGCTTGAGAGAATGCAAACCTATACTACTTAGTTAATGTATTTTTTTTACTTTTCCGGAAAAACACTGGCATCCGTTTTCAATTTCATGCTTATGGAATTCGAAATGGATGCTTATGAAATTTTCATTGGATGCTTATGAAAAGGATGTTGAATGCGGAGGGATTTTTAGCACCTACACAAATGCCTGAAAATAAGAAAATTATATATTCCGGTCATTTTCATTTTGCGTGTCAGTAGTTCTTGTACTTTTTGATTTTTATTTTATGAAAGTTATCTTCGGTAGGAAATCCTAAAAACGGGTATGTAAAAGGGGAAAAGGGACTAGCGCCGAGGGAAGTAAAAAAGGCCGGGCGAGCCTTTTTCTTACTTGCCGTTTCAGTTAAGGTTACTTATCGGCTTTTCGAGCTGGCTATTCTTTTGTTGGGGCATCGAAAAGCTTTTTTTCACTCGGTATATGTTGGAAAAAAGAA
>DBFJSK010000359.1:0-1673 GCA_048403675.1 Tannerellaceae bacterium
TCAAGTCCAAGAGGAAGAGCGGAAAAAGAGTTGTTTGATGGATTTCAGACAACTCTTTTTCGTGTGGGAACGGATAGTGTGGATCAACCGCTTTATTTCAGCTATTTGACGACTTATAAACAGGGTTTTCAACAGGGTTATTAACAGGGTTTTCAACAACCAAAAGCCGGCACCGGCTTTTCCCCCACAGAAAAGCGGCACCGGCCCGGAACTTAAAAAAAACGGAAAAAATTAGTTGCTACATTCCCAGCCTTTTAAAACCGGATCTCCACAGCACCCTTCATCGGCAACTAATTTATTCCTATGACAGCCCGGTAAATAAAAACCCCTATCCTATCCGCACAAAAAAAAACAGAGGGTGCTTTTTTTCGAATTTCTGTCCAGCGGATACAACTGCCGGTCGGGAAGAGGCGCCAGGAACCATGCGGCGTCATTCCCTTCCACCTAGAAGGCTGCGCCCGCCAGATAGCCGACCTAACCGAATAAAGTATTATCTTTGCGGCATGGGAAAGAATAAATTAGCGAAATTCGACGATATGGCGGGTTATCCGCATGTTTTTCAATATCCTTTTGCCGTATTACAAGAAAAAGGATTCGAGCTGAAAGGCCGGTGGGGAAAAGCATTTTTCAAAAATAATCACCCCATCGTATTGGAATTGGGTTGTGGAAAAGGCGAATACACGGTCGGGTTGGGACGGCTGTTTCCGGAAAAAAATTTCATCGGGGTCGATATCAAAGGGGCGCGGATGTGGAGCGGCGCCAAGGAATCGCTGGAAAGCGGAATGACCAATGTGGCTTTTCTGCGTACCAGTATCGAACTGATTGCCCATTTCTTCGCACCGGGTGAAGTAGCCGAAATCTGGATCACCTTCCCCGATCCGCAGATGAAGAAAGTAAACAAACGCCTTACCTCTACCCGCTTTATGAAGATGTACCGGGAAATCCTGAGCGGGCAAGGATTGATTCATCTGAAAACAGATAGCGCTTTCATGTATACCTATACCGTGGAAATGGCCAAAGCCAACCGGTACCCTATCGAGGTAAGCACCGACAATCTGTATCATTCCGGCCTGGCCGATGAATTGTTGTCTATCCGGACGTATTACGAACAACAATGGCTCGACCGGGGGCTGAATATCAAATACATCCGGTTTGTTTGTGAAGAACGCGCCGAGCTTGTCGAACCGGAGATAGAAATCGAATACGATGCGTACCGCAGCTTCAACCGCAGCAAACGCAGCGCCTTGGCCCAAGGAAAATAGGGGGCGGAGCTTTTTCGGGTAGCCGGCTGCGCAAAAATCCGGAAGCGGCGAGCGGAGGGAGCGGCTAGCCGCAAACAAAAGTAGCCGCAAACAAGAATAGTAAAAAGTATTTAACTGGTTCAATTATATGGCAATATATCCTAAACTCATTATGGACGCACTGGCCAAAGTGCGTTATCCCGGCACAGGGAAAGATCTGGTATCGGCCGGCATGGTGGAAGACAGCATCCGCATCGACGGCCAAAAAGTGAGCTTTTCGCTCCTGTTCGAGAAACCGAACGATCCGTTTATCAAGTCGGTGGTAAAGGCTGCCGAAACGGCTATCCTGACGTATGTAGGGCCGGAGGTGGAAATCAAAGGCAATATCACCGTTCATTCGCGACAGACGGCCCGGCCGGAACCCGACAAATT
>DBFJSK010000360.1:0-7527 GCA_048403675.1 Tannerellaceae bacterium
CTTCCATACGCCCCGCAAAGCCCTGGGGTCAACCACTTAGCAAAGCTACTGTTTTTTTTCCACATGACCTTGTATGGCAACCGAAAAAACACGCCTCCTTCAACCTGCCTGTTTTCCCGGGCCTTTCCCCCCGATAGGCCGGGCGACGAAGGAAAAATTAAAAACTCCATCCAGAAGCAAAAGCTTTCAGCCACAACAGCCCTTACGGCTCCATTCTTTTCACTTTTATCCAGATACACCCCCTTACGATGCAAAAAGAAGCTAAAGAAAGGCCGTCCGACACCTTTGGAACGTCCTTTTGTTATATCTTTGCACCCCATGAAGTATTCACTTTCCATACTAACATACCTCCTCGCCCTCCTGCTGGCAAGCACCAGCGCCTTGCAAGCCCAACGGCCCGGCGGCGCACGCGGCGGTCGCAGCACAGGCTCCGAACGCGGAAGCTTCTCGCTCTCCAACCTCTCGTCGGCGAAAAAAAACCTGCCCGACAGCCTGCTCGCGCCCGATAGCGCGGCCCTGAAAACCAGACGGCTCACCGGCTACCGGCTCACCCCCATCCTGGGCGAACGCTACGTGGCCCCGATGGACACCGGGCGGCTCAACTTCGCCAACAGCACCCTGGTAGAATCCCGATCGCTGGCCATAGGCTACCTGGCCAACCTCGGCTCGCCGGCCCAGACGCGCCTATTCTCCGAACGAAAGGAAGAACGCGACTTCATCTTCGCCGACGCCTACGATTACTACATCACCACCCCCGAGAATGCTTACTTCTACAACACCAAGATTCCCTATACCAACGTGATGTACACCACCGGCGGCGCCAGCCAGAACAAGGCCGAGCAACTCAAAGGCGTGCTAACCATGAATTTCGGCCCGCGCATCAACGTAGGCGCCGACATCGACTATATCTACAGCCGCGGACACTACAACTCCAACGGCAACAAACTGCTCAGCTACCGCTTCTTCGCAAGCTACATCAGCGACCGGTACGAAGCCAACGCCTTCATCAGCAACTTCAACTTCGTCAACTTCGAAAACGGCGGCCTCACCAACGATCTCTACATCACCCACCCCGACGATTTCGACCAGAACAAGCGACAAACCGACCCCAAAGCTTTCCCCGTCCGGTTCACCCAGACCTGGAACCGCGTCCGGGGCAAACAATACTTCCTCACCCACCGCTATAACCTGGGCTTCTACCGGGAAATGACCGCTGGCGAAAAAGAAGCCGCCCGCCAGAAAAAAGAAGAGGCCGCCCGCCGACATTCCTCTTCGGTAGGAGCTGCCGCCACAGCCGACGCAGCCGATGCCGCAGCCCCGGCCGACGAGGAAGAAGCCGACGAGCGTGTATTCGTACCGGTATCGAGCCTTATCCATACCATCGATTACGAGGACAATCGCCGCCGGTTCCTTTCGGAAGATCCTTATATCGACACTTGCTACCAACACGTCTTCGGCATGGACTCGGCCCTGAACGACCTCACCTCGGCCTGGAAACTGCGCAATACGATTGCCCTTTCCCTGCGTGAAGGGTTTCAGGACTGGGTAAAATTCGGCCTCACCGGCTACATCAGCTTCGAAAAAAGGCGCTTCCGGCTGCCGGCCGCCGTGCCGGGGCTGGATTATCCCGACCTGAGCGGCGCAGACGCTAACGAAGGGGGGACGAACGGCGGCGACGCATCCGGGGCATCTTCCGGCGCCCTTTCCGCGACGGCTTTGGGCGACGGCTTGTCGCGTAGCCGCACCGGGCTGCTCACCCGCGCGCATTCGGGGGTGGAAATAAAGATTCCCGATCAATTGGATTTCCAACTGGCCCAGACGTACGACGAATTTTCCACCTACGTGGGCGCCGAACTGTATAAACGCACCGGCAGCCTGCTTACTTTCAACGCACGCGGAGAACTCTGCATCGCGGGCAGCGACTTCGGCGAATTCCGCCTCGACGGCGAGTTACAGACGAAATTTCCCCTTTTAGGCAAAGAGGCCCTGATCCGGGCGGAAGCTTATTTGAAGAATACGACGCCGCCTTTCTACCAGCGCCATTATCACGGCCGGTATTTCTGGTGGGATAAAGATCTCTCGATGGTACAGCATTTGTATGCCGGGGCGAAGATCGATCTGGCCGCTACCCGCACCCAGCTTTCGGGCGGCGTGGAAAGCATTCAGAATTACGTTTATTTCAACAGCCGCAGTTATCCCCAGCAATATGGTAAGAATTTGCAGGTGATTACGCTCCGGCTTCGGCAAGACCTGAAATACCGGGCGTTCGGTTGGGAAAACGAAGCCGCTTACCAGTTGAGCAGCAACAAGGATGTGCTTCCGCTGCCGGCTCTTTCGGTGTATTCGAATATGTACCTGGTGTTTAAGTTGGCGAAGGTGCTTACAGTACAGGTTGGGGCGAATATGTATTATAATACGGCTTATTACGCGCCTTACTACGAACCGGCTTCGCAGCAGTTTCGCCTGCAAGATCCGGACACCCGGGTGAAGGTAGGCAATTATCCGCTTATCAATGCCTATGTGAATTTCCATTTGAAGCAGGCGCGTTTCTTCGTGATGGGGTATAACCTGAGCCAGAAGTTTGTATCGCCGAATTATTTCTCGCTGGCGCATTATCCGCTCGATCCGATGGTGCTCAAAATGGGGATTGCGGTAACGTTTAATAACTAGGAATAGAAACGGCGGGAATTTCGGGGCCGGAATCGTTTCGGGATAAGATAGGCCTTTCCGGAGAAGCAGGGCTAAGGAAATGTTTCCAAAGAAATTTTCACGGAAACTATTCCGAAGGTACAGGCCCCGGGAAAACTTCTTTTAGGAAGCCTTTCCGGAGAAAGAAGCATCTCCCGACATGGAAGCCTTTCCGAAGAAGGAAACACCTCCCGGCAATGGAAGCTTTTCCGGAGAAAGATGCATCTCCCGACATGGATGCTTTTCCGGAGAAAGAAACACTTCCCGGCATGGAAGCTTTTCCGGAGAAAGAAGCACCTCCCGGCATGGAAGCTTTTCCGGAGAAACTTCCACCCGCCCCGAAACCGGCTATTTTTTGGATATACAAAGACAAACGAACCAATCAAACAAAACCGATATGCCACGTAAAAAATTACTTCTTCTCTACCTCATTCTCCTGGCCATAGCCCTGGCCACGCTGATAGCCCTACGCCCCTTCCGCCGCACAGCCGCCCCCGCCCCGCAACTACCCCGCGACTACCCCGCAATCAGCCAGGAAGGCATCCTGCGCCTGGTAACCGAATACAACCAATCAGGCTACTACATCGCCGGCGACACCATCGAAGGCTTCCAATACGAACTAGGCCGAGCCATCGCCGACCAATCCGGCCTGGAAATACAGACCGCCCTCGAAATGAACCTGCCCGAAAGCTTCCGCATGCTCGACGAAGGCCGGGTAGACATAGTAGCACGCAACATCCCGGTAAACAGCGAAATCCGCGAAAAATACCTCTTTACCGAACCCATCGTGCTGAACAAACAAGTACTGGTACAACGCAGCGCCGAAGCCAACGGCGGCGTCGAGCCGCTGCGCAACCAACTGGAGCTGGCCGGAAAAACCATCTACGTACCGAAAGACTCGCCCGCCCTGGTGCGGCTCAGGAACCTGGAGCACGAAATAGGCGACACCATCTACGTTACAGAAGACGATCTTTATTCCTCCGAACAACTCGCCATCATGGTAGCCAAAGGCGACATCGACTTTGCCGTCTGCGACCAGCGCATCGCCACCGAATCCGCCCGGCGCCTCAGGGAACTCGACGTCCAGACCGACATCAGCTTCACCCAATTGCAAGCCTGGGCCGTACGCCGCGACGCACCCGCCCTTCGGGACAGCCTCAATGCCTGGCTAGGCCGACTGCGCGAGAACGGTGCCTTCGAAAAAATTTACCGGAAATACTACGGGAAGAAAAAATAAGCTGGCCGCCGCATACACCCCCGACTCGCACAGCATACACCCTCAACTCGCACAGCATACACCCCCCAACTCGCACAGCATACACCCCGACTCGCACCGCATACACCTCAACTCGCACCGCATACCCACCCCAGGCCCCCGCCCGTGCGGCTGCCTAACGAGCGAAGCGCCCGGCCCCTTTTTCAGCAGTAGCTGAAAACCAGCCGCAAGCCCTCCCCCGCCACACCTACGTAAAGACATAGAGAAAGGGACTGTCTGCCACCAGCAAAGTATCCCACCCAAAGTTATACAACCAACTTTTCAGATTCACTTCGCCCCACCGACAATCCCTCTCTCGTTCTGCTTAACGTTCTACCCGGCCCTTACCCGGCCACCTTTAAAGAAAGGCCGCGCCAAAGGGGGGGGGGTAAAGCGTCGATACCTTTTACCTCAGGCCGGCCTTTTTCTCAAATATTCCTGCATAGTAATACCTTCCCCTTGCGCTAGCTGCACTATCTCGTCCACCGAGGTGGTTTCCACGGAGATTTCCTCCATAATCACCTTCACGTCTTCCGGCATTTTCAGATATTCGGCATTGGCGGCAATCTGTATCCACAACACTTTTCCCTCTTCAAATTGAGAATAAGCAGTCTTATAATTCTCCGTCTCCGAGATATACGTCATTAAAACGTCCAGGTCTTTGCGCAGCGATGTCCACGGAGAAATCACCTCGGCAACCAACTTCTTCACTTCGGCAGACTGCTTTTTCGTTTCCTCCACATCCTTCTGAATCTCACTCAACTTACCGATAATCCCGTTGTATTTATCTTCATACCCCGCGTACGAAGCAATCTCATCCTTTGCCTGCTTGATATCGGCTATGAGGCTCGCCAACTTCATTGACATAGCCACAAAAGCCGGAATGATAAACACAGCCACCACCAGCGCAAATCCCCAACCCACTTTGACGGAAAGAAAAACCAAAGATAACGACACCCCCATCCCGATCGCAATCGCAGCAATCGCGGCATTATAGCTGGAAATATCCCCTTTCAGCTTGTCGATGCGCTTTTGTATTTTTTCCTTCTCTTCTTCTTGCAACGTTGATTCCTTTATCAACTGCTTCACCATTTTATGATAAGAGGCTTCCTGCTCGTCAAAAGAATCATAAAAGCTATTCAATCCCTTAACCGCCGCATCGGAATAAGAATTAATATCACCCAAATCATCCGTTTGGATAGCGCACACGTTTTTATGGAATTTTGCCAACGCGTCGGGATCATCCTTGGTCACCATCAATACTTTCAACGCCTCCAGCGCCTTGTCGAAATGCCTCAGAATATCTTCATTGGAAAGCCCTACACTTTTGGCCGCCTTGTTCAGATACGAATAAGTAAGCTCCCAATCGTTCCATTCTTGGTTAATCTCTCCATAATATTTCCGGCATTCTTCAATCGTAGGGCCTACTTTAAGCAGCTCCACCAAGTCCTTCAACATTTTCGGATCCGTCACATTCTTCTTAAACGCGTTAATTTCATTGATATGCGCCTGATAATTTACATAGCATTCGGGCACCACATACTCGTCTGCCGCAAGGCCCGAAAGCCCATCGCCTTCCGAGGCCGACAAGCTGAAATTCATTCGGGGCTTTGCCTGTAATTTACGCACTTCCGTTCTCAGATTCTCAAAAAAAACAAGTTCATTTGCACACATGTTTTCCATTTTTTAAAGGGTTAAAAGTATATATCCTCCGCCCTTTTGGCCAAGGGCGGCCAGATTAATTAAAACGATTTATTTTGCAGCACCATATCTCCCACTACGATACCCCCGGCCACCAGGAGAAAGCCGGTTTCGTTGCCTGCCTCGAAGCTCAGGTTATACACCCAGTCGTCGTACTCCCTCTTCTTGACCGAAGCAATCTTTTCCCACCGGTACGTTTCCGCCAGATAAACCCGGATGCCCGCTTTCAGTTCCCCGGCCCGCATCAGCCCGGAATCGGTGAGCACCGGATGTTGCTCCGACAAAGCAAGGGTACAATCGGCCGCCGTTATCTCATACAAAAACTTTTCCGGGCCTCTCCAGATATTGTCCACCACCTGTACGCTTTCTGCGTCTCTTCCTGTGCGCACGCACTCGCCTATCTGAATCGCATCGATTCGTTTACGGCTGCCGTCGGCCATCAGGATAAGGGAATTTTTCGCCAAACAACCGTACATCACCCGGATAGGGGGAACATGGCAGTCGCAAAATAAAAGACTGCTTGATACCATCAGTTCATCCATCTGCGGCTTGTCCTCATGCAGATATTCGTAATAAATGGATAGTTCGTAGTTGAAAAGATAGTCCTTATCCCATCCAGCCGGGTAATCGAACTCTTTTTGCCAGCTTTTCGTCGCCTCATAGAGCAAGACGCTTTTGTTCTGCTGGTAGGTAAAATCGAACACGGTGTTTTCGAACCGCTGCGTAGAGTCCAAATAGGTAGCGCCCCCGCTCGCGCCGCAACGGGTAAGGATACAATGGGAAGAGAGGATGCCCCGGAAGCGTTCCTTGGCGGAATCTAACGTAATGACGCCCTTAGCCGGCACTCCCAGAAAGGGGTATCCGTGGGGGCCTTTCCCGAAACCGCAGATGTAATCGCAATCGGTTCTTTTCTCGGGCAACCGGACGAGCGCTATGACGATTTCGGGCCGCGGGGGGTATTTCCGATAGTCGGGGGTATGGGGATGAATCTCGGGCGTGCCGAATAGGACGGGAGAGTCTTCTTTCTTGGGGTAGATATGGGTATAATTCCCGGTATCGCCGAGGGCGGCTCCGGCGGGCGCGTGGCCGGTAAAGGGTTTGGGCGCACAGGTGTCGCCTATGGCGGTGAGCACTTGCTTGCGGCTGCCTTGTTGCCAGGTGGCTGTGGCTGTGGCTTGCAGCTCGCCGGCGGTTTTTCCTTTTACGCAGAATACTTCTTCAAAGTAAAGCTGGAAAGTGGAGCGGGCTTCCACGTCTTTGCAGGCCAGCACTTCCTTGGTTTTTTTATCGATTACTTCGATGGAAATGCGGATAGAATCGGCCGGATTTTTTAAGGAGACTACGCCGCCTACCACCACGCCGGAGGGGGTGTATAAGAAGCTGGATAAGCGAAAATAATTGTAGAACGTCCACGGTTGCGGATGTTCGCATTCCAGCAGGGTGAACTCGTCGGCGGCGGGTACGGCATAGGTTTCCACAGCTCCGGGGGCGGCATTTTTCAACATCGGCTGCGTGGTGGTACGGGAATCGATGTGGCGGTAAAGGCGATGTTCGTGGCCGGTCGGGGCGGCTAATACGACTTCTAAATTCAATTTGCTTTTTTTCATTGGAATGGGTATTATTGTTTAACAAGGGGTTGAAAGTTCTATCAAAGGGAGGGCAGCCGATGCCGGCTGATAGCGCCGGCCGATAGATTCAGTACAGGAGGGTGTACGCTTTCCCCCTCACCCCGGGGGTACGGGGGGCACAGAACAGCTGCGAATGAATTTTATTTTCATTGGGTGAGGGAGGGAGGGGAAAGTCCTCGAAAGGGTATCGGCATGCAGGGTCATACGCGTAACGATTTATCAGGATGTGTAATAATAGCACCTCAAAAGTGACGC
>DBFJSK010000361.1:0-2094 GCA_048403675.1 Tannerellaceae bacterium
ATGCAGAATGCCGGCGATCGGGTAGGAGCCGCCCAGGACAACCCGATGGCCTCCATCAACGCCAACGACATTCAAAGCATCGACATTCTCAAAGACGCTTCCGCGACAGCCATTTACGGTTCGCGCGGAGCCAACGGCGTCATCCTGATTACCACCAAACGAGGCAAAAGCGGCAAACCGCAAATCAGTTTCAGCTCGAAAGTAGCCTTTTCCACGCCCAACCGCAAAGTGGATATGTTGAACACGAAAGATTATCTGAACATTTACAAAGAAGCCCTGGAGAACGACTATAAGTTCAACCCCTCGGGCGCGCCCGACCCTTCTACCGTTACTTCCTATCCCGGCAGTTTTTCCCAAGCGCAAGCCCTGGAAAACAATACAGATTGGCAAGATCTGATTACCCGCACCGGCGCCTCCACCTACAACGATTTGTCCGTATCGTGGGGCAACAAAAAAGTGCAAACCTACCTCGGTATCTCCAACGTAGCGGAAAACTCCTACCTGGTAAACGACCACTTCGGCCGCACAAGCGTCCGGCTGAACATCGACTACCAACCGATCGAGATCCTCAAAATAGGCGGTAACTTCAGCTTTTCCCATACCGACCACCGGCCCACGCCCTCCAGTTGGGACGGAGGCTGGGGACGCGCCATCAGTACCGCCCTGCCTTACTTCCCGGCCTACAATGCCGACGGCAGTTATTATGTCTTCCCCAAATCGACCAACCCCGTAACCGAAGTCAACGAGAAAAGACGCCGTATCTTTACCGACCGCACCATGGCCAGCCTGTACGCCGATCTGCAACTCGTCAAAGGGCTGTCGTTGCGTCTGGAAGGCAACATCGACTACCGCGACAACGAATCCAACTACCTGCGTACCCAAGCCCTTTCCACCAAGCCGAACAGCAACGTAACCAACCGTTACGAAACGTCATGGAATGCCAAGGCCCTTCTGAACTACAGTTTGGCGATCGGCGAGAACCATCGTTTCCACTTCCTGCTGGGTACGGAGGCGCTCAAATCGACACGCGTTTCCAATTACACGAACATCGTATTCGAACCGGGCCAGGAAGACTGGCTGTTCCACAGCCCCGCTTTTGAGGAAGCCAACAAAACCTTCACCAAGTATGCGAATCAAGACTTCTCGTTTATCTCTTTCTTCGGACGTATCAACTATACGTTCATGGATCGCTACATCTTCACCGGCACGTTCCGCCGCGACGGTTCATCCCGCTTCGGAGAAAACAATAAATTCGGTAATTTCCCGGCCGCTTCCGTGGGATGGTTGATGACGGAAGAAGACTTCCTCAAAGGCAACGAAGTGCTCAGCTTGCTGAAATTGAAAACCGGCTTCGGCATCACCGGAAACGCGGAAATACCCAATTACGCCCAATGGGGCGCCGTGAGCGTGAATACGAACCAACTCTATATGGGAAATAATTACTGGTATATCAACTCATTAAAAAATCCGGATCTGAAATGGGAAACGACCTCTACCTTCGACGTCGGTTTGGAATACGGCTTCCTGAAAAACCGGATTTCCGGAGAAATCGGCTTCTATACCAAAAATTCCCGGGATTTGTTCCTCAACGTCAGCGTTCCCGCTTCGGTAGGTTATAGCGCTTTCCTGGCCAATATCGGGAAAGTACGGAATACCGGGATGGAGTTCAACATCAAATCGGTCAATATCACCAACCGCGACTTTACGTGGACAACCGATTTCAATATCAGCTACAATAAAAACAAAGTACTGGATGTGGGCAACGCCGGCCCCGACGCCTTGAGCGGAGAAGGCGATACCCGCGTATTGGTAGGCCAGCCTATCGGTGTAAATTACCTGGTGAAAGTATTGCGCGTAGACCCCGCCGACGGGATGCCGGTGTATGAAATGCTCGACGAAAACAAGAAGCCGGTGGGCGAAACCAAAGAATACAATGCCGACCGGGATCGTCAGCCCGTAGGCCACCCGTATTCGGACTTGGTAGGCGGTTTGAACAATACCTTTACCTATAAAAACTGGGATTTCGGCTTTATGTTCACTTTCCAGATCGGCGGCAATATTTACGACGACGGCGAGAAGTTCCAAATGAATAAC
>DBFJSK010000362.1:0-7764 GCA_048403675.1 Tannerellaceae bacterium
TCTACCAAAACACAAGCCGAAGCTCCTAGGAGCAGGGCGGCGTTGAGGTAGTCCAGGGCCAGGGCTTCATAAAAGGTATCTGTGGTTTCCGGCATGGCAGCTTACTGGTTGAGGTTTTCCATCCGGGTCATTTTGCACATCCATCCTTTGCCGAACAGGCTGGGCGAATGGGTGGCGATGATAAACTGGCCGTTGGGATTGAGGCGCGTCATGACATCGATCAGTTTTTGTTGCCATTCGATATGGAGCGATAGTTCCGGTTCGTCCATCAGAATGACGTATTCTTTTTTTTCCATCAAAAAGAGCCGGAACAGGATAATTAAGAGTTGTTTTTCACCGGAGGAAAGGTCGGTCAGTTTGAGTGTGCGGCTGTGGGTCTGAAAAACCACTTCGTTGGTGTTTTCGTCGATCTCGATCTTTTTCCCCGTGCCGGCAAACAACGGGTTGATCGTATCCAGGAAAAAGGTGCGGATCGATTCGGCAATTTGCTGCGAATCGTATCTGGGCATCGTCGCTTTCAACCGGTAATTGGTGAAATTAACCGGACTCTCTTTTTCCCGCTGGTAGATGAGAAGATCCAGTTCCTGGTCGAGCGAACTTTCTTCTTGCCCAAGTCGCTCCCGGTTGCGTACCGGGGCGTCGAACGTGCTCAGCAACGCGCCGTGCGGGGGTTTGAAGAGGTTGATGCGGTGCGGGTGAGCGGCATCGGCAGCATAGGAGAGCGCTACTTCATCACCTTCCCAGCCGTTGCCCCTCCAGGTATCGAATACCAGGTGGGCGGAAAATGAGGGACCGTAATTTTCCAGCTTTTTTCTTTCGCCTGCCAAGAGGCTGGCTACTATTTTCAGAAGCGTCGATTTGCCGCTGCCGTTGATACCGACCAGAATGTTTACATCCGGTTCAAGTGCGTCCCACGATAAATCGGTGTGGCCCCATAGGTTACGCAGTGTTATTTTTTTTATCCGACTTCTGCTCATAGATTCTTTTTTTAGATAAATAACGCCCCCGGCATCGAAAAGCGATGCGCTTTGACGAATGCGGGCGAGGCGTTTTTTTCGCTTTATGTGTGGGGGTGTAAAGATAAACTTTTAAATCACTCCACGCCCAGAATCCGCACATCTTTCAGCGGGCGGTCGTACCTGTCTTTGGGCTGGGAGGCGATGGCGTCGAGCACGTCGAAACCTTCCATCAATTCGCCGAATACGGTATACGTACCATCCAGAAAAGGACAGCCCCCTACCGTGGTATAGGCTTCCCGTTGCCGGGGCGTAAAAATCAGATGCCCCGGCGTGGCCCGGATCATCGAATCAATCTGTTGGTTGATAACGGCCACCCGTTTGTTGAACTCCCTGGGGTTCTCTCGTTTGAGCATCTGCAATTCCACCCGCACCGGACGGTAATATAAATCGAGCGCCTTTTTCCGGATGGATTGGTTCTGGATGCGTTCCAACGTGTCCAGCTCGCCCGGGCGGTAAACTTTTCCTTGCACGATGAAAAATTGCGACATGTCCGATTTTTGCTGCGGATTCACTTCATCGTTCTGGCGCGGAGCAGCCAAGGCGCCCCGTTTGTGGAAATACGTTGCGTTCAGTTCCGGCAAAATTTCGGCCGAGGCGTCGCCGAAACCGCATCGGGCCCCCGGGGGCGCCTGCTTCGAATCCGGCGCGCCGCCCTGGATCATAAATTCCCGGATCACCCGCGTAAAAAGCGTTCCGTTGAAATCCCCTTTCCGGGCGCGGGCCAGGAAAGTCTGGGTATGACGGGGCACATCGGCATACAACCGTAGTTTCATTGTGCCCAAGGTGGTACGGATCGTCACCACCGGCCCTTCGGCCTCGGGCGCGAACCGGGTCGGAACCTCTGCCCGCACGCTACACGAAAGCCCCCATAACAGGGCCGAAAGGGCGATAAGCTGATAACTCTTTTTCATACGTTTTTAATAAGATACATGCAATCCCTGAACAGGCAGCCTGAACGATACCCGGATAGACTGCTTTTTCGGTATTTGACCGGTAAAGATACGATTCCCGTTGTACAACACAAAGGAAATCCCTACCTTTGCACCGTCTTATGGATAGGGTATACGGTTTTTAAATGAAAACACTATGAACTGGATAAACGATTTAATATGGGGCCAAGGCATCGGACATTCCATCCTGCTGCTCTCGGTCGTCATCGCCGCCGGTATCCAACTGGGTAAGATTAAGGTATTCGGCGTTTCGCTGGGTATCACCCTGGTTCTTTTCGTCGGCATTCTGCTGGGCCATTTCGGATTGACCATCAACCCCGGCGTTCTTCATTTTTTTAAGGAATTCGGCTTGATTCTCTTTGTCTATTCTGTCGGTATGCAGGTAGGGCCCGGCTTCTTTTCCTCCTTCAAAAAAGGGGGCGTCACCCTCAATTTGCTTGCTTCGGGTATCGTCCTGTTGGGCGTCCTGACGGCTCTTGTCATTCACTATGTCAGCGGTACGCCCATCCCTACGATGGTGGGTATCCTTTCGGGCGCGGTAACCAATACCCCCGGGCTGGGCGCGGCCCAACAAGCTTATTCCGATATTTTCGGAACTGCCGACGATACCATCGCCCTGGGCTATGCCGTGGCCTATCCGCTGGGCGTGATCGGGATCATTCTTTCGATGATTGCCATCCGCTACCTTTTCCGGGTGAATTTCGACTGTGAAAATCAGAAACTCGAAAAAGAAGATACGGCCCATGCCAACGAGGCTAAGCCTATTTCGCTGGTCGTGAAGAATCCCGCTATCTTCGGCAAATCCATCGGCGAACTTTCTGCCTTGATGGAGCATCGCGACTTTGTCGTGTCGCGGGTGTGGCGCAACGATAACAAACAAATCGAGATTGCTTCGGCCGGCACTGTCTTGCAGGAAGACGACAAGGTTTTCGTCATCACCACCGAGCAGGATGCGGAAACCATTAAAGCCTTTATCGGGATCGAGATCGGCATGGAGCGCAAGCAATGGATCCGGATGGAGAGCCAGTTTATCAACCGCCGCATCCTCATTACCAAGCCCGAGCTGAACGGCAAACGTCTCGGACAGCTCGGCCTTCGTAAGCTGTACGGTATCAATATCACCCGTATCAACCGCGCCGGCGTCGATCTGGTGGCTACCCCCGGATTGACCCTTCAGGTGGGCGACCGGGTGAATGTGGTGGGTACCGAAACGGCTGTGGCGAACGTGGAAAAGGTGCTCGGCAACTCCCTCAAACGCCTCGACGAGCCTAACCTGATTACGATCTTCGTGGGCATCGCCCTGGGTATTATCCTGGGCAGCCTTCCCATCACTTTTCCCGGCATTCCGCAACCGGTCAAGCTCGGGTTGGCGGGCGGCCCGCTGATCGTGGCGATCCTGATTAGCCGCTTCGGCTACCGGTATAAATTGATTACTTATACCACGCAGAGCGCCAACCTGATGTTGCGCGAGATCGGCATTACGCTTTTCCTGGCTTGCGTGGGGATCAGCGCCGGCGACGGGTTTGTAGATACCATTGTGAACAACGGCGGTCTGGCCTGGATCGGGTACGGGTTTATCATCACCGTGGTTCCGCTTCTTATTATAGGTTGTATCGGACGGTATTTCTGCGGGTTGAATTATTTCACCCTCATCGGGCTTTTGGCCGGCAGTACCACCGACCCGCCTGCTTTGGCTTATTCGAACACCACCGCGGGCAGTGATGCGCCGGCAGTAGGCTATGCTACGGTGTATCCGCTGACGATGTTTTTAAGGGTGCTTACGGCGCAGTTAATGATTTTGTTTTTTGTATAAAGCCGGCGGGCGGCTTCGGCCGCCCAGAAGCCGGGCTTTTCTGTTTTCTTTTCGGTTGTTTTTCTTTCTTGTATCTTGCCTTTTTCTTTTCGGATGCTTTTCTTTCTTGCACCTAGCCTTTTCCTTTTCGGATGCTTTTCTTTCTTACACCTGGCCTTTTCCTTTTTGTATGCTTTTCTTTCTTGCACTTGGCCTTTTTCTTTTCGGATGCTTTTCTCTCTTGCACCTGACCTTTTTCTTTTTGGTCGGCCTTTCTTTTTTTCTGGAAATTCTTCCTTTTTATTACGTTATTTTTCTCTTACCGCATCTCATTTCCTTTTCTTTTTCTTTCGGATTACTTCTATTTTTACCTCTTTCTTTTCTCTTTTTCTTTATGAACGGCTTCTTTCTGAAACCTCTTTTCCTTTTCCCTATCCACTCTATTTTCTTCCCGGAAGCCTACTTAAAGCTTCCTGATACAAAATGTCAACCCTACCCTGTGAAATCCGGAATAAATTCCTACATTTGTTCCAAATCAAATTAAAAACAAATGGAAAAAATAGCAGAATACATCGGAATAGACCTGGGCGGCACCAATATGCGGGCCGGCCGCGTACAGGATTGCCGCCTGGTTGCCTATGAAAGCAACCCCACCCCCAAAAGCCCCAAAGACATGCAGGAAACCGTCGACGCCCTGATCGGCCTCATCGAATCCGTATGGGACGAAGCCGTGGAAGGCATCGGCGTAGGCGTACCGAGCGTAGTCGATCGCCGACGCGGCGTAGTATATGATGTAAAAAATATCGCGCATTGGAAAGAAGTACCCCTCAAGGACATGCTTGAGGCCCGCTTCCACGTACCGGTTACGATCGACAACGATGCGAACTGTTTCGCCCTGGGCGAACACTATTTCGGAGAAGGCCGTGGCATCGAGAACTTCGTCGGCCTGACGATCGGTACGGGCCTGGGCGGCGGCATCGTACAGCGCGGCCGTTTGATGGCCGATGCCAACGGGGGATCGGGCGAATTTGGCGACATACCCTATCGCGACCAGGTATTGGAATACTATTGTAGCGGAAGCTATTTCAAACACGTCTGGGGCGTGGACGGAAAAACCATGCACGACCGGGCCTTGGCCGGCGATCCCGAAGCACTCGACGCTTACCGTCAGTTCGGCGCCCATCTGGCGGTAGCCGTGAAGGTCGTGGTGCTTGCCGTCGATCCCGAAATGATCGTGTTCGGAGGCTCGGTAGCCGCCGACCATGCCCTGTTTGAGGAAAGCATGTATGCCCACTTCACCCCCTTCTCCTTCCCTAATTCGCTCAAAAACCTCAAAATCCGCTTTTCCACGATGGAACATCCCGGTATCTGGGGAGCCGCCTCGCTTTGTATGGATCGGCTGGCCGATTGCCGGACGGCGGAGTAAGTTTTACGGGGGGCTTCGCTAGTTCCTCCGCTTTTTTCTCTTTGGACGGGGGGCGAAACAGTTTTCGGGAAAGTCCGAGGTGTTTCTCTGTAACCGTGGCACCTGCGAAAGCATAGGTTAAGGTACCTGCAAAAGCGCATGCTAAAATACCAGCGAAAGCGCATGCTAAGCGCATACTAAGAAAGCCGTTTCAGCTTCCGTACGTGAAGCTGAAACGGCTTTTCCGGTAAAAGGGGGGAAAGGGGGTGGCTCCCGGGCGGGGAAAGCTTTTAGAAGCAGCGGATATAGCCGAGCGACCAGGTGTCGTATAAGCTATCTTTCATCCCGTGATTATAACGTAAAGCCACGATGTTTTTCTTGATTTCGTACGACAATTTGTTGCGCCATACCAGCGGACGGTCGCCATTGTCTTTGTATCCGTGAAAGCCGGATACGTCGGTTGTAAATTCCATGCCGCGGTAGGTAGCGGTCAATCCGCCTCCATACGACACGGCGTCGTTTTGCCGGTGGATCATGTTGTTGGTCATCCAGCAGTAAAAGCCTACCATTGCTTGCAGGCGGATGGCGGCTGTTCCTTCGGGGTTTTGCCACACGTTTCGTCCGGCCGTGGCGTCGAACCAGTAGGAGGCGGCGTCGGTGTAACGGGCGTCGCACAGGCGGCCGCCGCTGGCCGTTTTCAGGTTGGCGCTAATCATCACATCGGCCCATTTGGGGCTTTTTACTACTTGAAAAAAACAGTTCACCACCACGTCGCCGTGACAGCCGATGGGGCTTTCCGTCTCCACTGCATACCGTTCGTCGCGGGTTTCGGGGGTCATCTTGTATTTCTCGGTAATCACCAGGCTTACTTCGATACCGGCGCGGCCCCGCACGAAAGGAAGTAATGCCCGGGCGAAAAGGTCTTTTGTTTTATCGCCCCGGAAATGGTGGTATTCGCCTCTCAGCTCCACTTCGTAGCGGGAGGGAACCTGGCCCGAACGCAGGGTAGGGATGGGGAAAGCATTCGGCCCGAAATAACGCGGAGAGTAAATCAGCAGTTCGGTATTATCGCGCCAGTCGGCGTGAGCGGCGAATGCGGCCGATAGCCAGATCCCTATAATTACCGGTAGCCGGTAGAAGAAGCAATGTTTCATATCTTTTTTTTATTTCGGTTCGAAAGAGCGTGTCGATCATATGGAGTGAAAAACATCCTTTTCTACATCCGGTACTTTGCCGCTCTTTGCCGGATGGAAGTAAAGAGTGTGTCAATGGCGTGTAGCGGAAAATAGGCCACTTGTTTATATTTGCTGCCGCCCCTTCGCTTTTTGTGAAGCAAAGATAGGGCCAACCGAACGTAGAAACAAATCCGATTGTGTATGTATGGATACCCGGCCCCTGCTTTCGCTTTTTGTGAAGCAAAGATAGGGCAAACCGAACGTAGAAACAAATCTGCTTGCGTATGTACGGATGTCCCGCCCCTGCCTTCGCTTTTTGTGAAGCAAAAATACATAATTCCTTTCGGATAGTCCTTATCGTAAAAAGAGGAATATGCCCTATTTTGTTTTTTTATACCCGCGTTATTTTCCTTCCGTCTCTCTCCTTAAAAGAAAAGGCTTGCCGCGCTGTAGCGGCTTTCCTCTTTAAGACCCGCTTTTTCAGTCGGATGTTCAGTAGGGTGTCCTGTCGGGGGTTCTGCCGGCTTTTTGGTCGGATGTGCTGTCGGCTTTTCTGCCGCCTTTCCGGCTGGTTTTCCCACCGGTTTTTCCCGGCTTTTTAACGGGCTTTTCCACCGGACAGGCGGAAAAGCCAGGGAAAAGGCTCTCTCTTCTTCCTTATCCCGCTTAGCTTTTCAACGTAACGAAGAAAACAACGCTGCCTTTGGCGGCCGCCACAGCTGGAAAGCTATCGCGCAACGCTTCCCCGGAACAACAATAGCTATACACTTCTCCGTCGAGGCCCATCCTGTCTAGCCGCCCCACCACGCCGGTCTGGTAAAAATCATCCCGCAGACCGCCGGCTACTTCCCAATAGGTCTGTTTGCGGGTATCATAACAAAACAGGTAGTTTTGCTTCGCATCGGCTGCATTCGCATACGAAGAAATCCACATCCGGCTGCCGAAACATAGCGAGTAAAGACGGATCGCGCCGGTATCGGAAAGTCCGCCCCTTTCGGCGTTTTCCCATTTCTCTTTCAGATAAAGCGTATCCCGCAGCAAGTGTTCCGAAGTGGACATCGGTTCATACGCATACAAGGCGCCCGTGTCTTCGGCTACCGACAGCCGGGGGGCGAAACAAGCCGCTAGCCGCCCTTCGCGTCCCAGATCGGCCTCCACCAGCGGATGTGCATCGAGCCGACGGAACGAAGCATCGTATTCCACCACTTCGCGTTCGAACTTATTCGCGGGGGCGCCCGCTGGCTTCACCCCAGCTAAAGGCGTAGTCGCTGGCGTAGTCGCTGGCGTGGCCGCTTCCTGGGTAGAAACGGCCGGTTTTTCCTCCACCGACCAGATATGTCCTTTATGATAAGCCGCCGTAAGCACCCGGTGTCCGGGCCATTCGCTTTTGAGCTTTTTCTTTTCCAGCAAACAGCCGTCGAAG
>DBFJSK010000363.1:0-4489 GCA_048403675.1 Tannerellaceae bacterium
TCCTGCTCGCTCTTTATTGCGGCAAATGGGCCGTAGCCAAATTTCGCCCCGGCAGGAACGACGCATCGTTTCATTGATTTTCCGGCCCCCTCCTGCATGTGCCGAAAAACAAATTTATACAAGAAGTAAAGCCTCTGAACAGCAGGCGCACCCTATCCAGCAACACGCTCATAATCAACCTATTCCCATTCAATAAAAATCCATCGGCAAGAAAGCCGGATTCGATGCTTATGAAATTTGAAACGGATGCTTATGAAATCCGAATTTCATAAGCAAGAAAAGGGAAATCCATCCGCATGCCTTTTTCTTCCCCTAAAATAAATACAATAACCCATCCGCGAAAAAAAAGAAACGGGCGCCTTTTCCCCAAAAAGAAAGAAGTATTTTTTCGAAGGCGGAAGCGCCCCCACAGAATACTTCTCTCTTTTTTTCTGGTCACTGTTCTCCGACCGGATTACTTGTTTTTCTTATTCTTCAACGGCAACACTTTCGCGTTTTCATCTTCCAAATAAGAAGGACCCTGTTTTTTTCCGGGCTTTTTCGGTTTTTTATTCCCTGCTGCTCCCATACTAAAAATCTCCTATCCATAAATTAAGTTTATTGATAAAAATAAATTTACATCCTTGAGTAGTATCCGGTTATCCTTCGCGAAATAGCACATGAACTGCTCAGCCTTTGTTTTACAAAAAATAGGCCAAAGAAGCACGTTGTCAGTTAAATTTGTTAAAAAATCGATATTCCACGACCTGTCAGCCAGAGGACAGGATAGGCCGGCCCGCTAAAAGCACTTCCGCCGCCCCGCCCCATTCAAATCCGTTTGCTGCGCCAATTCCCTTTCCACAGATAAAAGAAAGAAGAAAGAATCATCAGACTATAGACATATTCCGTCGTCCAGCACACCGCAATATCCGCCCGCATCACCCGCACAATCCAAAGCGTATAGAGCACATACACCAAAATACTAACCATATCGATAAGCAGGGCCATACGCGTATTGCCCGTACCGGACACGCTGAAAAAGAAGATAAAAGCCGGAACCGCCACCAGATACGACGAAAGCAATACCCAGAGCGAAGGAATGCAAGCCGCCACCAAACCCGGATCATCCGTATAAATGCGCACCACCAGCGAAGGAAAAAGAGCCAGCAAAAGGCCCAGGGGAAGCACAAAAGCGTAACAAAGCCGGATCATACGCCGGCAAAGAGGCAATACGGCGTCGCTCTGACCGGCGCCGATCAGATTGCTGACCAGCGAACTGTTGGTGGAAGCAAACGCATTGACGAACATAAAGAGAAAGGCGGAAATGCTTCGGACGATATTCGTAATGGCCAGCGGACGTTCGCCCAGATGTTCCACGGCGATGAAAAAGATAAACCACCCGCAAAAAGCGATGCCATGCTGCACCATCACCCAGACAGAGACGCTGAGGATTTGTTTCAACATCCTGAAATCGATACGCGTAAAGCGAAAAAGGCCGTACCGGCGATGATCCACCTTCAGCCAGGTATACCCTACGAAAAAAAGCACCGACACCGCTTCGGAAATCGAAGAAGCCAGCCCGGCTCCCGCAATGCCCATAGCCGGAAGTCCGCACCGGCCGAAAATAAGCAGGTAATTGAGGATGATATTCGTAAATACCATCACGACCGAATTGGCCGTCAGAATCTTCGTGTTGGTCGTCCCGACGTAAAAAGCGCGGAACATGACGGCGATAAAAGAGAAAAAGAAACCGTATGCGCGCCAGTCCATATAGCTCACCGCCGCCTGCATTACCCGCTCCGAACCGATCAAGCCGCCCAGCACGACAGGGGTATAAAGCCGCGAAAACAAAAATAAAAGGGCGGCCAAAAGAAGCAAAAACAACGTCCCTTGCGTAAAGACTTCGCCAATACGGCCGTATTCCCGTTCGCCGTTGCGACGGGCAATCAGTACCTGGGCGCCGATGCTGAATCCGAAGCCGAGCATGTAGATCACCAGGTAATACACCCCGGCCAGGGCGGAAGCGCCCAATTCTACTTCGCCTACACGGCCGAGGTAAGCCGTATCGGTCAGTCCGATAAGGTGCTCCATCAGCAGACTTATCAGCACGGGGAAAGTGATCTGGAGTATTTGTTTATTGGTATAGGCCATCGCTAAGGGAGAATTGATTTAAAAATTGTAAAAGGGTCACAAAGGTAGTAAGAAGAATCGAACCTTACAATATATCAGGCCCTCTTACGTTATTAAAAAAAGAATTTTCCGTTCCGATACAAAGGCGCGAGGAAAAAAGGGTACGGGAAAAAGCCTCAGAAAAAAGCTCCCGGGAAAAATAGCCCCGGGAAAAGGTAGCCCCGCCCCCCGCCTCCAAGAAGCGCGAACGGCAAGAAATAAATGAATTATGAAACTATCGAAAGTACTATGGGTAATCTGTTTGGCTTCGTTTCTAACGGCTTGCAACGGACAGAACCGGGTTTCCATTCACCCCTCGCAACCGCTCGCGGTGAAGATACATCGTTTCGACAAAGCCTTGTTCGACTGGCTGGAAACCAAGGATAGCCTCGGCCTCGACCCTTTGAAGACCCGCTATCCGGCCATGCTAGAGGTATTGGGCAAAGGAGTGCTGAACATGCAAACGCTTGATACACCTGGTTTTGAGGAACGGCTTACCGGTTTTTACGCCGAGCCTACACTCCGCGCCCTCTACCGCGATGCGCTTCGCAGCTATGATTCGGTGGACGATATTGAGCAGGCCCTAGGTGAAGGACTGGCCTATCTGCAAGCCAATTTCCCGGGCATGCAGATTCCGGCGGTGTATATGCACGTGTCGGGCCTCAACCAGAATGTCTTGGCCGGCGATAGCCTGCTGTCGCTTTCGATCGACAAATATATGGGAGCGGATTACGCTTTGTATCAGGATTTCTTTTATGAATATCAACGGCGGAAGATGCAACGCGCCCAGGTGGTACCCGACTACCTGGCGGGATGGCTGATGTCGGAATATCCTTTCACCGGAAAAGAAAGCGTCCTGCTGGATCGGATGATTTACGAAGGAAAAATAAAATACCTCGTAGCCGACGCGCTTCCCGCCCTCGACGAAGCCGCTCTGATGGGCTATACGCCGCAAGCACTCGATTGGTGCCAGGCGAACGAGGGGATGTTGTGGCGGCAATTGGTGGAACGCAAACATTTGTATACGCCGGATCTTTCCACTACCTCGCGGTATTTCGAGGATGCGCCTGCCGAATTTCTTTCCAGCGAAGCGCCGGGGAACCTGGGCAGTTGGGTGGGGTGGCAAATTGTCACCCGTTTTATGGAAGAAACCGGATCGACGCCCGAAGCATTGATGCAGATTACGGATGCGGCCGATATACTGACCCGATCGAAGTATAAACCTTAGGAGGGGCGGAAGAATCCCGCAGAAAGACGGGTACAAACGGGCAGATAAAGCCGGAAGAAAAATAAAAAACCAGGAAAAGAGAAAAGATAATCCCCCCAAAAAAGAAGGAGGGGGTAAAAACGGAAAACCGTCCTATTCTCACGAACAAGACGGATAACCTAATCTAACTTAATTCTAATACCATGAAAAACACTATATATCTATAACAAGGAGAAACTAAAAAGGTTTTCAATAACCGGTAGGGTTTTTCTCTTTTTCCTTTCCGGTGCTGAAAAATGATTTAAATCTGTCTGCTAATAAAACACTTATTTACCTTAATTGTTCTATATAACAGTAACAAAAGGTAAAGCGAGGCGTGGCATGGATTTGGATTTTAACAAAATGAGAAACTGGCGGATCTGGAAATTGAAATTAATCGATGCCCGTCTTTATTTCGTCAGCATATTCGTAGGATTGCTCACAGGGTTGGTAGCCGTGCCCTACCATTATCTGCTCCAGCTTTTTTTCAATACCCGCCGGGCTTTTTTCACCGATCCCCATCCCTGGTATCTCCACCTGGCCCTTTTCCCGGCCTTATGGGGTATTTTGGTCTTCGTAGCCTGGCTAGTGAAGAAAATGCCGTTTATCACCGGCGGGGGCATTCCCCAGACGCGGGGCGTTATCAACGGCCGGCTTACCTACAAACACCCGTTTATCGAATTGCTTTCCAAATTTACCGGCGGCTTGCTGGCGCTTACGGCCGGCTTGTCGCTCGGTCGCGAGGGGCCTTGCGTGCAGATCGGTTCGTATGTGGGCAGTCTGTTTTCGAAATGGAGCCGGGTGCTGCCGGGCGAGCAGAAACAACTTTTGGCAGCAGGCGCCGGGGCCGGCTTGTCGGCGGCATTTGCGGCTCCGCTGGCTTCGTCGTTGCTGGTAATCGAATCGATCGAGCGGTTCGATGCGCCCAAGACGGCCATTACCACGCTGCTGGCCGGGGTGGTGGCGGCCGGGGTGGCTAGCTGGATTTTCCCCATCAATCCGTATCACCAGATTAATGCGGTGGCCCCGGAAATGGGATTTTACGCTTCGCTCAAATTGTTCTTACTGCTGGCGGTAGTGATTTCCATTTTCGGA
>DBFJSK010000364.1:0-5893 GCA_048403675.1 Tannerellaceae bacterium
GGTAATAAAAGGCGCTGTCGGGATATTTAAAGAAACGATAAGCAACGCCCAGCTCACTTAATACATGCGAGGAGATCCGGTCGGATTGGAGTTGTTCGGCCAGTCTGGCTGCGGCTTTGAAATAGTAAAGGGCGCTATCTTTGTTCTCTTCAAATAAAAAAACGCGTCCCATATCATTGTACATATAGGGAAGGTAGGAGGAATCGCCCGAAAGCAAGGTCGCCCGACAGGCCATCCGTTGATGCTCATAGGCATCCTCCAGCAAACCTTTCGAGCGGAGCAGATTGGCGCTATAGTTATAGATGAGGAGTTGCAACCGATAATCGGTGGTCTGAACGGCATACTTTTCGGCTAACTTATAATAGACTAACGCGTTTTCCAATCGAAGCAAATCCATATTGACGCGCCCCAGGTAATACCATGCCTGCGCTTTGCGATGCAGGTCGTCTTGCTTGTCGAAATAATTCACAGCCGCTCTTATCAACGAATCGGACGTGTGACAGTGATTCGTCTTATCAAGGGCTTGTACGTAAAGCAGGTTGTAAAGTGCACGTCCGCCTTCGTCGGAAACAGCGGGGGGCACCATCTTCTCTATTATCGCAAGGGCGCTATCCGGATAAAGCTGCATCAGTTGTTCAGCCCTGAAAAGATTCGGGTTCCTTATCGGTTGTCGGTGGCAGGCGCTTAATATTATAATAAAAAACAATAATAAATAATCTCTTTTTTTCATTCCAATCATCCTTATATAGCCGTTGGCAAAGATATTTAATCGATCGGTACCGACCAAGAAAAACGCTATCCTTTTCAAGTGTCTTGCGACTTTTAATTTTAAACGATAAGAATTAAAAAACGATCTTTTTCACCGGCTATCTGTTTTATTCTTGGGCGCGGACAAGCGCTTTACCTCCACCTGTCTTTCGCTCTTTCACTTTACCGGTTTGCTTAAAAAAAACGGCTTTCGAAGTAGAGTCGGCTGGGCTTTGGGGTTCTCTTCGTTGTTTTTTACTTTATATCCAGCTATTGTCTCGTTTATTCCTTTAGCTAGTTCATTCCACCGCTAACCTCGTGATTTGCTTGTTTTATCCCTAAATGGATACCCCAAACGTTACACCGTCTATAAAAAGGAGGCCTCTATGTCCCATCCCTGGCCGGCAATTGATGAGAAAACGATTGCCTTCCCCCATGAAAAAGAGCAAAGGAGAACAGAAAGTTAATATTCTATAATTATAAGTACCTTGCGATACAAGGTATCTTACTGAAATATATATTTGCAACAGTTTATTAAAAATGTTTGCTATATTTGAAACATTTTCATGTTCTATACGTCTAATCGAATAAATATATAACATAATGACGATGATTCAGCTGGAAGGGATTAACAAAACCTATTTCAACGGAGCTCCGCTGCACGTATTGAAAGGGATCAATTTAACGATCGAGAAAGGAGAAATGGTATCGATTATGGGAGCGTCCGGCTCGGGAAAATCTACGTTGCTGAATATCCTGGGTATATTGGACACGTATGATACGGGCACTTACCGGCTCAGCGGCGAGCTAATACAAAACCTGAGCGAAAGTAAGGCGGCGGAACTCAGAAACCGGATGATCGGCTTTATTTTTCAATCGTTCAATCTGATTAATTTCAAGAATGCGATGGAGAACGTGGCACTCCCGCTTTATTACCAAGGGGTAAAACGGAAAAAGAGGAACGCGATGGCGATGGAATATCTGGATATGGTGGGCCTGAAAGATTGGGCGGAGCATATGCCGAGCGAAATGTCGGGCGGCCAAAAGCAACGGGTGGCCATCGCACGGGCGTTGATTGCCCAACCAGAAGTGATCCTGGCCGACGAACCGACAGGCGCCCTGGATAGTAAAACGACCGTAGAAGTGATGAATTTGCTGCGCGATGTGAATCAGAAAGGAATGACGATGGTAATCGTGACCCACGAACAATCGGTAGCGGATGTAACCGACCGGATCGTCCGGGTAAAAGACGGCTTGATTGAAAATATAGAAAAAGGACAAGGCCATGTTTGATTTTGACAGCTTTCGCGAAATATGGAGTACGATAAAGAAAAACAAACTCCGTACTTTCCTGACGGGCTTTTCGGTATCGTGGGGCATCTTCATGTTGATCGTATTGCTTGGCGCGGGCAACGGATTGAGGAACGGGGTGATGTACAATTTCCGCAATATGTCGATGAATACCGTATCGGTATGGACGCGTTATACCACCAAGCCCTGGAAAGGAATGCCTTCCAACCGCAGCATCAATTTCAAAGAAACGGATATCGAGGCCATCCGGAAAGCTCATCCGGAAATCGATCTTTGTTCGGCTACGGTATCGTATAATGATACTTTATATGTAGGGGAAGAATATATCACGGGGTATCTCGAAGCGGTTTATCCCGATCATGCGAAAATTAATTACGTGATTGTCAATGCCGGCAACGGCCGCTTCCTGAACGATTTGGATATGAAAGAGAAACGGAAGGTAATCGTACTGAGCCCTCGCATGGCGGAAGTATTGTTTCGCGGCAAATCGGCTGTGGGAGAATATGTAAAAGCCGGCAACCTGATGCTACAGGTAATCGGCGTTTACAATGACGACGACAAAAGCAACAATGCGCCGGCCTACATACCTTTCACGACCGGACAAATTTTATATAACCACGGCTATGGGTTCGGGAGCTTGACCTTCACCTTGCAAGGGGTCGTGAGCGAAAAGGAAAACGAAGATTTCGAGAACCGTTTCCGCGCTACCGTGGCCCGTCTACATCAGTTCGATCCCTCCGACCGGAATGCCATCGGTATGTGGAATACCGGCAACGAATTCCGGATGACAAATAATATAATGAACGGAATCGCTTTCTTTATCTGGGTAGTCGGTATCGGGACATTGATGGCGGGCATCGTAGGGGTAAGTAATATTATGTTGATTACCGTACGCGAACGCACCCGCGAATTCGGCATTCGGAAAGCGATCGGCGCCAAACCCTCCTCCATCCTGCAATTAATTATCACCGAATCGATCCTGGTAACCGCCATTTTCGGATATATCGGTATGATAACAGGCATCGGCCTGACCGAACTTATTAATTACGGCATGGAAATGGCCAGTGCGGGCCAAGCTTCGGGCGGCCAGAATCCAGGTGAAAATATGAGCATCTTCCGCGATCCGACCGTCAGTCTCGGCATTTCCGTGGCGGCTACCGGCCTGATTATTCTGGCTGGCGTACTGGCCGGCTATTTCCCTGCCCGCAAAGCGGTTAAAATTAATGCAATCGAGGCCATGAGAGCCGAATAAAAAATAGGAATATGTTTGATACAGACCGATGGGTGGAAATATGGGTTACCATCACCCGCAATAAAACACGTAGCCTGCTGACTTGTTTCGGCGTTTTCTGGGGCATCCTGATGCTGGTTATCCTGCTCGGATCGGGTACCGGGCTGAAAAATGCAATGTTCTCGAATATCCGCGGATTTGCCACCAATTCCGTATTCTTCTATACCGACCGTACCAGTGAAGCCTACAAAGGTTTCAACAAAGGGCGCCGCTGGGATATGCGTAACCGCGACGTGGAGAGCATTCTGCGCGAGGTGAAAGGAGTGGAACATCTCTCGCCTATCCTGTGGGGAAGCCGCTCGGACAAAAACATCGTCTACGGCCAGCTTACCGGCACCTACAATGTAAAGGGAGTGTACCCCGATTATTTCCATATCGAAAGCCAGCACCTGGTATACGGCCGGCTGCTGAACGACATCGATGAAAAAGAAAAACGAAAAGTTTGCCTGATCGGCACGAAAGTAAACGAAACCCTTTTCCGCAACGCCGATCCGACGGGGCAGTATATCCGGGTAAACGGTCTTTATTACCAAATCGTAGGGGTAATAAACCAACTAGCCTCGGGCGTGAACATCGGAGGCCGCTCGGCGGAAAGCGTTTTCCTGCCTTTCAGCACGATGCAACAAACCCTCAACCAAGGCGATATTCTGCATTTCCTATGTGTGAGTGCTCAGCCAGGTACGGATGTGAAAAAACTTATCATCGATATTAAACAGGTGATGTATACCCAAAATGAAATCGCTCCCGACGATCCGCAAGCCCTCGGGGTGGTTAACCTGGCAGCTCAATTCAATACCTTCCAGATGCTCTTTTCCGGCATCGATATTCTGGTATGGCTGGTGGGGATGGGTACGTTGCTGGCCGGAATCATCGGGGTAAGTAATATTATGATGGTAACGGTAAAAGAACGAACCCGCGAAATCGGCGTCCGCCGGGCTTTGGGAGCCAAGCCGTTCAACATCATCTCGCAAGTGATGAGCGAAAGCTTGTTGCTGACCGCCATGGCCGGCTTACTGGGATTGAGTACCGGGGTTTTTCTACTGGATGTGGTAGACCGCATCCTATCGGCCCAACCGCCAGGCGGCAATACGCCCCTGCTGCATCCCGGCGTTAATATCCAGACAGCCGTGGCTGCCGCCATCGTCTTACTCTTCAGCGGGATGCTGGCCGGGTTGATTCCGGCCTGGCGCGCGATGCAGATCAAGGCCATCGATGCAATCCGGGAAGAATAAAAACGGCCGAAATAGCGGGAAGAAGAACACCTTTTTTCGTTTTCTGTGAACAACAATCTGTTGTCTGTGAACAACAACCAGTGCTAATTATTATAAAAAACATATCATCATGAAGAATCGCATCGTAAAAAAGATCCTGCGTGCTATCCTTTTAGTATTTGTAGGAGCGGCCGTTATCGGAACCTTCTACTTCTTATGGAAAAAAGCGCAACCGGTGGTAACCGTCTATGAAATTGTAACGCCCACCAAAGGCACGATAGAAACAAAAACCGTTGCCACCGGCAATGTAGAACCTCGCTATGAAGTCCTGATAAAACCCCAGATCTCGGGTATTATTTCGGAACTGACCAAAGAAGCCGGCCAGATGGTGAAAGAGGGGGAAATACTGGCAAAAATCAAAGTCATTCCGGAAATGGTTCAACTTAACAGCGCCGAATCGCGGGTAAACGTAGCCGAAATCAGTCTCGGCCAGATAGAAGAAACGTTCAAACGCGACGAACAATTATTCGGACAGGGAGTGATTGCCCGGGAAGATTTCGAAGTTTCGAAAGCCAATTACCTGAAAGCGAAAGAAGAAAGGGAAAACGCCCAGAGCGCCCTGGAGATTATCCGCGACGGGATTGCCAAAAACTCGAACGTAGCCAGTACGACACAAATCCGGAGCACGATAACCGGCATGATTCTGGACGTGCCGGTAAAAGTAGGTAACTCGGTGATCCAGTCGAACAACTTCAACGACGGCACCACGATCGCCACGGTAGCCAATATGAACGACATGATCTTCAAAGGAAATGTGGACGAAACCGAAATCGGCCGTATCCACGAAGGCATGCCGATCAAACTGACCATCGGCGCTATGGAAAGCCGTTCGTTCGACGCTATGCTGGAATATGTTTCTCCCAAAGGCGTGGAAAAGAACGGAGCGATCCAGTTCGAAATCAAGGCCGCCGTAACGATTCCCGAAGATGCCTTCATCCGGGCCGGTTACAGCGCGAATGCGGAAATCGTACTCAAACAAGCCGAAGACGTATTGACTATTCCGGAAAGCACCGTCGAATTTCAAGGTGATTCCGCTTTCGTTCAACTGGTTAAGCAAGAACAACCCACGCAGGTGTTCGAAAAACATCCGGTTAAAGTGGGTCTTTCGGACGGGATCAAGATCGAAATTAAAGAGGGGCTGACGACCGACGATAAAATCAGAGGCGCCGCCATCGATCCGGACAAAAAATAAAACAGACACAGCATGAAACGACAAATAGTTTACCTTTTCACCGTTGCCGGACTGCTTGCAGGCAGCGCCGGCTATGCGCAG
>DBFJSK010000365.1:0-3479 GCA_048403675.1 Tannerellaceae bacterium
TTTTTGAAAGGGGGCTAAGTTATTTTGCTATTTGCCCTTGTTTTACAACTACTTCTTTTTATCTTTTTATAGCTTAGCAGAAGGTTACTTCTTTATCAGAAAATATATTTGATACCGAACTGCATTTGCCATCTGGATACGTTCTCTAGATTATTTTTAAATGTATGATCCAAGTCTTTAGCCATGGTATATTTCAAAGTATAATCGTTTGCTGCGCTCGGGGCGTCTTTTCCTTTGGCTACCGTCAGGAACTGATATTGTTGGTTGCCCAAAACGGTGGTTTGCTGTACGCCCCAATTGCGGTTTAACAGATTCAGGAAATTGGCAATATTAAAGCTGAACCGGAGGGTGTGGAAACGGCCGTCTTTCTGGAAAACTTTAATATCGTGCGACAAGCTTAAATCCAATTGATTGGCGTAAGGAGCGACGGCGCCGTTGCGTTCAGCATATTCGCCTCGGTGTTCTTTTAAATAAGGATCTTGTTCGATAAAGGTGTTCATGGCAGCCCAAGCTTCTTCCTGACTGTCAAAACTACCCGGCAACAGATGATCTTTTACTTCTTCGAAATTTCTGGGGATATACATCAAGTCGTTGGCCGATTGTGTATCGCCATTGGCATCACCATTGTAACAGTAGGAGTACCGGAAAGGACGGTAACGCTGATAGATCAAACCGAAATTCGTAGCTGCATATTTACTCCAGTTGGCCGTATAAGAAGCCGAGATCAGCAGACGACCGTTAAACGAACCGGACATATAGCTTACTTCTTCCGCGTTGGCGTCGAGCGTAGCTCGGTATTTCCAGGCGGACAGGGCTACGGAAGAACTGCCGTCGGTTACTCCTTTCGCTTCGCCGAGGGTGTACGAACCGTTCAGATACAGGCCTTTTAGGATACCATCGTAGAAATTTTTCTGCAATTGGAAGGTGGTAAAGAAAGAATGTCCTTTGCTGGTATTACGTAGCATGATGACGTTATTGGCCGCTTTCTGGTTCCCGTCACGGTCGCTGTACAGACCGTTGTAATACGGACGAGCATTTCCGGGGCCTCCGTCATTCACAAATTGTTCGGTTTTATAAAGTCCGATATTATCATGGTAAATAGCATTCAGATCTTTCGAATAGAGTATTTCTACGGTAGCTACCCAGCCGTCGCCGAATTTGTAATCGGCTGCAATGTTGCTCTTCCACAAATTAGGATATTTGAAGTCCGGGTCGGTAATGGAGATGTCGGCACGGGTGGGTGTTCCCTGGGCCGGTTTATAGGCGTCGATATTTCCGGTGAATCCAAGGGTAGGACGGTTATCACTGATAATATTCCCGTCTTTATCTTTGGTTGCCGAGTAATAGAGATCGCCGAACAAAATACCGTTGTTGCCGGCTTGGTTGCTTAACCATACATAAGGGGGAGTACCGGAGAAAAGGCCCGTACCGCCGCGGATTTGCAAGCTTCCGTTTTCGTCATCGAACGGTTTGTAATTGAAACCGAAACGCGGCGAGAACAAGGGTTTGGCGTTCGGGTATTTGGAAACATCGATCTTAATGCCGTCCCGATAGGTTTCGGCAGCTACCCGATCGTTGGAGGACAGATCGGTCGTAAATATAGGCACGTCTACACGCAAGCCTAAGGTCAGATTCAATTTGTCGCTTACCGTCCATTTATCTTGTGCATACAATCCTAATTGGAAAACATTTACTTCTGAAAAAGGAAATTTATCCGTCATGGAATATTTCTGAGCGTAATATTGGTAGCCTGTCGAGGCAGAGTTGGTGATACCTGTTACGGTAGGTGCATACCCGTAATCTGCAGGATTAAAGTTGCGCATATCAAAGCCTTCGAGACTTCCGCCATGCGCTTTCATATAATCTTGTGTAGCCCGTACGTTGAATTTGAAGTCATCGACCGAATTAAATACCCAGGAGCCCGGGTAATTCTGGGCATATCCATTCTTGAAAGCCCGGTAGTCGCTTTGAGTACCGACGGTGATCTGGTGTTTGCCAAAGTTCATGATAAAGTTATCCTGGATCTGAAAGATGTCTGTATTCAATTGGTTGTTATATGAGTTGGCTTCCGTTCCGAAAGTGGTATAAGCGTTTTTATCGCCATCCAGAATATCGACCTGAGGGAAATAACCGCCATCCATATCGCGATAGTCGCGTAAGCGGGAATAGCCGATTTTGAGGTAGTTCGACATGCGGTCGTTGATTGTGGTGTTCAAATCGGCCATCCAGATATTGAAGTTATTGTTCGTGCGATAGAATGTGGAGGAGAAAGGTATCGCAAAGGCGTTCGGGCCACGGCCGTTGTTGGGTGCACCGGATTTCGAAGGGTTATTGGTATTGAAAGATTTCAGATAATAATATTTCAAACTTAATATATTCTTCGAGTTGATATTCCAATCCAATCGAGCTGTAATACGATCGGCCTGTGTATTGTTTTTTGTCACATCATATTTTCCGGGGTTATATCCTAATTCTTTCTCTAAGAACTTTGATAAATCGTCTAAAACAGCAGCATCGGCTACCGAATTGGCCGTGGTATAGGCAACCGGTTCTTCCTGCCGATCCATTTCCCCGTTGATAAAGAAGAATAATTTGTTCTTGATAATCGGGCCGGACAGACTGATGCCATATTGATGATTGGAAAATTCGGATACGTTTACGGTTTCGTCTTTCACGCGGTATCCCATCATCGAAGGGCTTTTCGTATACATATAAACAGAAGCGTGGAATTCATTCGAACCGGATTTGGTTACCGAGTTGATGCCGGCGCCGGTAAATCCGCCGTTGCGTACGTCGAAAGGAGCGATCATTACTTGTACTTGCTCGATCGCTTCTAAAGAGATGGGTTCGGTACCTGAGGCGCCTAAAGCAGAACTCAATCCGAAGGAGTTATTAAAAGAAGCGCCGTCAACCGTGACATTATTGAAACGATAGGAAACACCGCCGAAATTCTTGCCGCTGCTCATGGGCGTCAGCTTGGTAAAATCGTCGAGCGAACGGTTGATGGTGGGCAATTTGTCCATCTTTTCGCGGGTGATAATTTCCTGAGCACCCGTACGGCTGCCGGATATAATCGGGTTTTTATCGCCTATTACCACTACCTCGTCGAGGGCTTGGGTGTCTTCCCGCATTTTTATATTTAGTTTGTATTCTTCGCCCAATGCCAAGTCGATTCCCGACCGGACTTCGGTATTGTATCCGATATAGGAAAACTCTATCACATAGGGGCCCCCGATACGAAGGTTGTTGAATGAGTAGGAGCCGTTCGGTTGCGTAATCGTATAATAAACCGTTCCGGTGGGCGTATGTGTGGCTTTGATGTTCACCCCGATCAAAGGTTCTCCCGAACCCTCCGATACTTTACCACTCATACTTGCAGTCGTGACCTGGGCCTGGATAACCGAGGCGAGGGTCAGCAATGTGAATGCAATAAAAAGCAATCTTTTCCTCATGACGATTAGTTTTTTTAATATTTCGCC
>DBFJSK010000366.1:0-1837 GCA_048403675.1 Tannerellaceae bacterium
TACACCCTGAATATCAGCAATTTACAATCTTATAAAAATGCACAGTGCAATCCTCTTTTTGCACCCCTTTCATTTCTCGTCCATCCATTCGCCCTCAAAAATTCCCCCAATAAAAAACACCGCATTTATTTCCTATTTTCAGTCTATTTTTGTACATTTGTACCAAGTTATCAGAGCAGAGCGAAGAAACGCAAAGAACCCCGCACCGTTACTAATTCGTTACCTGTTACCTAACTTTCTACTCTTTACGTCTTGACAATTAGTTAATTAAACATTTCCCGTAGTTTTTTTCAGAAAAAATGAGGGCGGTTAGCCTTCCGGCAGGCCCGGTTACCTTTACTAATACATTTAAAAAATACGAACGACATGTCTGAAATCAGCAAAAAATTCTTCCGCTTCTTTACCCTGTATGCAGCCGGTTTACTGCTCACGGCCGGCCTTTCCGCCCAGCAGAAAGATTGGGCCCAGTTCGGTCGGTATGCCCAAGCCAATAAAACCCTCGAAACCGGCGCCCGCGTCGTTTTTATGGGTAATTCCATTACCGACAATTGGTGGCCGGCCGATTCCCTTTTCTTCCTGACCAACCACTATGTTAATCGCGGCATAAGCGGACAAACGACAGCCGAGATGCTGGTGCGCTTCCGCGCGGATGTGCTCGATCTCCATCCACAAGCCGTCGTTATCCTGGCCGGTACCAATGATGTGGCCGGCAATAACGGATACATCGCTCCGGAACATACTTTCGGCAATATTGTCTCGATGGTAGAATTAGCGCGGGCCCACGACATCCGGGTGGTGCTCTGCTCCATTTTGCCGGCCTACGATTTCCCGTGGCGTCCGGGGCTGGAGCCGGCCGGAAAGATCGTTCACCTGAACCGTATGCTCCGAGCCTATGCCGACCAAGAGGGTATTCCGTATGTCGATTACCATTCGGCGCTGAAAGATAGCCGTGACGGTTTGCCGAAAAGGTATTCCGGCGACGGAGTTCATCCCAACCTGACAGGATATAAAATTATGGAACCGATGGTGAAAGCGGTCGTGGAGAAGATGCTGAAATAAAGACTGCCGGAGGCGCGGCTTGCGGCCTATCGTAGCCTATGCCAAGCGTGTTGTACTGTACACGCGTGGCACGTTATCCATCCGGCGTCGGCCGGGCGCGTCGCCTGTCGCCCGTGGCATACCGGCAGAGACAGCGCCTCCCCCCCCTTATTGTCATTTTCGGAAAGAAGAAAAAGAGGCATGCGCATGCAATTTCCTTTTCACGCCGGTAAAAATCCAATTACATAAGCATCCGTTCCGGATTCCATGCCTATGAAATTTTCATTGCATAAGCATGGAATTTTATCATATTGTAAGCAGCTGGTAATCAGGTGGATGCAAAGGTGCGCCTTTCGCGCTGGCAACGGCGGGGCTTCCTGTCATTTTTTTAATTAATCCCCTAGGTACGGAAACCCGGTTTTACTCCTGCCTGTGCTTTAATTGCAACAAAAGAAAAACCAATCCCGGCAAGAAAATAATCGCGGCCGACACTAAAAGAGCCGTCTGAAGAGAATACATATCGTTCAGCCACCCGATAAAAGGAGCCATCGCCGCAAACAGCAAGCGGATGATGAAATTGCGGATGGAAAGCACGGTAGCCCGCATTTCGGAGAAGGTCATTTGGTTGATATACCCCTTTAAGATAGGCGTGGCGAAACCGCGGATAACGTAGAACACCAACAAAACGGCCAGTCCGGCATACGTCAGGTTATAAGCCAGCGCCACATAGCCTCCTACAATCACACCCAGAATAAGCACATTCATTTTATGCATGCCCAAATACCGGTCTATCCGGTCG
>DBFJSK010000367.1:0-4577 GCA_048403675.1 Tannerellaceae bacterium
AGCTTTCGTTTGAGGGAGTATGACAACTTTTAGCAAAAGAACGACACTATCCGCAGCAGTTTGTTGTAGAAGCTTTCATTTGAGGAAGTATGACAACCATTTAGTCGTCCCTTAAAAAAAGATCAATTTGCTTAATACCAGCAAATTAATCTTATACATTCTTTGATAGAACTGCAAGTTTTTGTATTTTAGGATGCACAGACTTGCAGATTTTATTAGGGTACGTCCTATTCAAACAGTTCAATCCTTATTCTCCTTTCTGGATGATTTACTGTAAGCGACCGTTAAAATACATCTTGCCATACTCCTTTTTCCCACTATTTTTGTCAGCAATACCCAAGTAACTTAACCGGCAAAGAAATTCTGTGCGCAGGAAGTTTACTATATAAACATGACCTGAAATTTTTTCCCCGCAGCGTATCGTTTCCGGTTCCTTTACTTCATTCCAGATTCCAGAGGGCAAAAGCTTTTTTCCTTTCATCAAATTGCAGGCGAATAACCGCGCTCCCCATGCAGATAGTGCTTAAAAGCACAGATTATTCACCTAAAAATTAGTTCGCATGCATACATTAAAAATAGAGAAGCCTCCCTATTGGCTGATACATCTCCCGATTGTAAATCCAGAAAGGAATACTTATTGTCATTTTCCTATTCCTGTTTACAGCCCTTTACGAAGAAATTCCCATTCCATGCCTATAAAATCCCAATTACATAAGCATGGAATTTCGATTGCATAGTTATGCAATCCAAAATGCATAAGCATCTATTTTAAGTCCGTCCTAAAAGTCTAAAAATCAACAAAGTATAAAAAGCAAAAAATAACACGTTTTTCACCCTCACTTCCTGTACTTTTTAATCCGAAATCTTACTTGACGATTACTTTACCACCCATGTTCTACAACAGAAAAACGACTTTTACTTGATAAATAAAGAAGCCCGCATTTTATTTTTAGTATATTTGTCTGCGAACAAGTGGAATAACCGAAATCGGCGTATAGTTGCTTTTTTGAATAAATTTCACCTAACCAAACAAATGCGAGTATGTCTCGAATTTTAAATTTAGCCCTTTTACTAGCTACACTGGCCGGTATAACAAGTGCTTGCCAAGACCTGACGGAACTCCAACCGGATGTGAACGCCACCACTTATGTAGAAAACATTTGCGCTGCAAACGGGATCGATCCCGGGTTAAAGGCTCTTTCCCCGACGGATGCAGAAAAAGTAGCCGCCCGTTTTTGTGCGACTGCGCAAACAAAAAGCCCGAATAAAAAAATCAAAGAGGTAAAACCGGTAAAAGATCCAGCGGGCAAAGTCGCTTTCTATATCGTGAATCTTTCCGACAACGCCGGCTTTTTATTCGTTAGCGCCACTAAAAATTATATGCCCATTTTTGGCTATGGAGAAAATGGAACCATCGGAAGCCAGGAAGACATTCTTCAATCCGGGCTGTCGGATCTTATCCAGGAGTATATAGAAACTATTCGGGCAGCAGACCAAGAGACAAACCAAACAGATAGTCTACAGCAAAAATATGCCGTAAGCTGGGCTGCCTACGAAAACCAGCCGGAACCGACCGTATATACGAAAGCCACCTACAATCGCCAGGAAGAAGTCCGGAAATGGGAGGCGAAAGGATATGAGTGTTTCAATTTAGCCGCCATCCGAAATTTTTTACCGGCCTCCGAAGCCGATCTTTTTATTCGGGATATAGGCTCACATGCGGTAGACGGAATGAATTCGACCGTCTTATTAATCAAACGATCCGAAAATCAGTATGGGCCGATGACACATACCCAGTGGGGACAAACTTATCTTCCTTTTAACATAAACGCTTCAAACGGCTATGCGGGATGCGGCCCCATCGCCATGGCGCAAGTTATGCGGTATCATCAATGGCCGACTACCTATAATTGGAGTGCGATCGGCTATAATCCGGCTGCGAATAACGCGCAAGCGCAGCGGATGATACTGGATATACGAAAAGCCGCAGATGTAACCTATGATTCCAAAGGAACGGGCACTACTTCCGATAAAATGAAACATGCGTTGGAACATAATTTCAATTACACGGCGCAGGTGATGAATTATTACGGCTATTCGGAACGGCTCAAAGCGGCCAACGAGATTAAATGGAGCCGTCCAGTAATAATGTCAGGAACATCGGCTACCCCTGATGGCGATAGAGGGCATTCATGGGTTGCCGAAGGATATAAAGAGAATATTATATTATATGCTGCCTCCTATGTCTCTATGGAACCCGGGGTGTCCGGATATGATTATTATACAGGAAATACCAAAGTAAATAGTGAATATTTTTACATGAATTGGGGAGTTTTATCCGGTACATGCAACGGATGGTTTTACTCCGATTTGGTCAATATGAATAGCGATCGAAACTATAATAAAGAAAGAGAACTAATAACTGTCAAACCTAATAAATAAAAATATGGGCTACTTAAAAATTTTCCTTTTAGCTTTCCTTTTCGCTAGTTGCGACAAGGTACAACCTGATACGCCCCCACTTCCCATCTTACAGGAACATATCCAATTCATAAAAAACGATCAGGATTTGCTCAGCGACCTGGAACTATCTCAAGACAAAAACCTGCAAGGCATGGTTCTCAAAAACCAATACCAGCTACAGGTATATCTCAATGGGAAAAGAATTCAAAATTATCCCAGCGATTTATATAGAAAAAAAGAGGACACAAACTTTTATTATCTGGAATTCTTCACCGATCTGGAATTGGAATATGACTGGGAAGACACCGGGTTCACCCAAAACTATACGGAATATAAGCTAAAATGCCCCCTGCTGTTCGGCGATGAGCAGTTTCATGTGTTACGAATCGATTTCACCTTCGAAAACAGGCAAGTAAACCGTACAAAAATCACCCTCGACGGACGCGACGGGAAAATCCTGCAACAAGACAACGAAAGCTCCCTCTCCGTCATCACCCCGTAAGCCGCCATTCCCGGCAAACGATTCCTCGAAAAACAACCCCGCCCCCACCCCACAAAAAAAACGACGTCTCCGGAGGCATCCTATCACCATCCCGGAAACGTCGTTTTTATAGCTTAGGGCCGGAGAAACTAACATTCCCCCGGCCCATCTACCGTTACCTTGCCGCTATTTTCTCGGCTTAATATCCAATTTCACCGGCTTAATCATATTCTCCGGACTCAGAATCGTATCCAATTCCTCCTTCGTCAAAATCCCATGATCGAGCACCAACTGGTACACACTCTTGCCCGTCTCCAACGCCTCTTTGGCAATCTTCGTGGAGTTCTTATACCCGATTACCGGATTCAGCGCCGTCACCACGCCGATGCTATTATGCACCTCGTCGCGACAATGTTCCGCATTCGCCGTAATCCCCTCGATGCAAAGCCGGCGAAGCGTATCGAAACCGTTCATCAACAAATCCACCGATTCGAAACAACACTGCGCCATCACCGGCTCCATCGCATTCAGTTCCATCTGCGCAGCGTCGCCCGCCATCGTCACACACACCTCGTTACCCATCACCTTATACGCCACCTGGTTCATCACCTCCGGAATCACCGGATTTACCTTACCCGGCATGATGGACGAACCCGGCTGCATCGGCGGCAAATTGATTTCGCCCAGCCCCGTACGCGGCCCGCTGGCCAACAAGCGCAAATCGTTACAAACCTTGTTGATCTTCACCGCCAACCGTTTCATGGCGGCCGAATACCCTACCATGCCCGACGTATCGGAAGTAGCCCCCACCAAATCCGGAGCCAGACGAATATCCCAGCCCGTAATCTCGCGAAGCGCATCGATACACTTTTCCGCATACCCCGGTTCGGCGCAAATCCCCGTACCGATAGCCGTCGCACCCATATTCACCGTCAGGAAATCGGCGGCGGCATAGTTAAGATGCGGAATCTCTTCCTCCAGAATGCTGGCAAAACCGTGGAAAGTCTGGCCGAGTGTCATCGGCACGGCATCTTCCAACTGCGTACGTCCCATCTTGATGATCGACGCAAACGCGTCGCCTTTCGCTTTCAAAGCGTCGATAAGCTGCTGCAAACAAGGTATCAAACGAAGATTGGAAGCATACAAGCCCAGGTGGATAGCCGTGGGGTAAGCGTCGTTGGTAGACTGCGAACGGTTCACATGGTCGTTGGGCGAACAATATTGGTATTCGCCGCGAGCATGCCCCATGATTTCGAGGGCGCGGTTGGCAATCACCTCGTTGGCGTTCATATTCGTGGTCGTACCGGCGCCTCCCTGGATCATATCGACAGGGAACTGATCGTGGAAACGACCGTCCAGAATTTCCCGGCAGGCGGCAACGATGGCCTTTTCTTGTTCTTCGGTAAGCAGGCCAAGTGCATAGTTTGCTTTGGCTGCCGCCATTTTCGTCCAAGCCAAACCGTTGATGAACAGTGGATAGTTGTTCAGATGGAACTGGCTGATAACGAAATTTTCGATACCGCGCAAGGTTTGCACACCGTACAGCGCGTCAGCGGGTACTTCGCGAGCGCCGAGCAGATCGCTTTCGGTGCGCGTTTGGGGGGTTGATTGTGTTGTCATATCTTTTGTTTTT
>DBFJSK010000368.1:0-3702 GCA_048403675.1 Tannerellaceae bacterium
GGATCTTCGGGATTCGATAGTGGTCAGGCAAAAGCTGGCGGTTCCTTCCGGTATTTTTCATGCCCGACTTCCGGTTGATCGGTTCCAGGCACCCGGCCGCTATTATATTCGTGCCTATACGCAATTTATGCGCAACCAATCCGAATGGACATTTCCGCTTTATTCCCTACAAATCGGACAAGGAAATAACGAGCGGATTTCGTTGAGAAAGGGAAAAACGATAGACAAGGTGCACTTTTATCCCGAAGGAGGTCATTTGGTGAGCGACTGTTTGCAACAGCTTGTTTTTGAAGTGACTGATCCGTCGGGATGGCCCGTAGAAGCGCGAGGGGAACTGATCGATAGCCAGGGAAATCTGCTCCAATCGAATCTTTCCACAGACCCGACAGGGAGAGGCAGTATTCGGTTTATTTTCCAGGAAGGTGAAAGGTATAAGTTGCGTATAAATCGGGCGACGGATTCCTCGGATTTAAAGGAAAGCCGGATGTATACCCTTCCCGTTGCAAAAAAGCATCCTTCTTTACAACTCACCGACAATCGGGGGAAAGTACGTTATTCTTTAACAGCATCTCCTACATACAGAGCTACGTATCGTTTCGTCCTCTTTTTCCGAGGGATTTATTTAATGGAGGATACGCTTTCTACTGCTCATCCGGTAGGTATCACCGATTTGTCGGGTTATCCTTCCGGGGTTTGTGTAGGTTTGTTGCTCAACGAAAAGAATGAAGTTTTTGCCGAAAGACTGCTATTCCACCTGGGAAATGAATATCGGACCACCGGACAAACAGCAAATAGCCTATTTCCCGAAATGGATGAAAACCTATTTAAACCGGAAGAAAAACTTCCTTTTTTGTTTGCTCGGTTCGATAGTCTCGGTAACTATCGAACACGCTTTCGGGAAATAACCCCGGAAAATGAAAAACAGGTCGATAATACTTCTTTCCCCGGCCACGATATAGTTTCTTATTTGCTTTTAACTTCCGAATTTCCTGCGGGTGTATTTCCTTTTTCAGGCTATACGGCGCCCGATCTGGAAACTCATCTCCAAGAAATTGACCGGTGGCTGATTACCCGTCGTTGGAAACGTTTTCCTTTATCCGATGTCTTGCAAGCAAAATTAACCTATCGTTTTCCCCCGGAAAAAAGCCTTCTCTTGCGAGGTCGTGTGGAAACCGAACTGAGAAATTCGTTGAAAGGCGGTAAGCTGATTGCGATCAATGCAGACAACGGGTATACATATGAAGGAGACATCGATGCGAAAGGTCGTTTCCAGGTAGCTGTAGACGATTTTTACGAAGGACAAACATTCTTTTTGCAAGCCTATGATCGCAAAGGAAAATCCTATGCCTATAAAGTCATACCCGATCCCGAAACTTACCCTAGCGTAGATAATCGGCTGAAAAAGTGGTTGCCTGTTTCCGAAAGCAATTCTCTTGCTGCTACTTCTTCTACCCGCATCGCTTCGGGAGGCATTACCTTGTCGGACGATACGAAAGAAGAAAAAATTTACCGGCTGCCCGAAATCGAAGTTGCTGCACGTATTCGTAAAGAAGTGCCGGAAACGCAAGAATTTTATATGCAACGTAAAATTACCCAGGAACTCATACAAAAACGCCCTTATCCGGATCTCATTCCTTATTTGCAGGATCTTTCAGGCATCCGCGTCGGAAAAGTATCGTTGAATCCGGCGGCCAGAGAAGAGGATTTGAGTATTTTCCGGTACGCTGTTTTTACGACGCGCGGAGTAGCCGTCTTAAAAAAATCGAGTGATCCCTACCAGCGTCAACCCGGCGAACTACCCGTGCTGCTTGACGGCATCCTGGCCGATACCCATCATATACTTACCACTCTCGACCCGCAGACGGTAGCTTCCATCGAACGGCTCACGCCGGGGCAAGCCCTGGCCTATACCTCGTTCGGTTTCGAAGGAGCTATTCTCATCAAGACGCGCGATTACCGGAAAGAAAAGCCCCAATCGAAAGGGATTCAATGGCAACCTTTGGGCCTTTCCTCCCTGGCCAACTGCGCGCCGGAACGCCGGGATAGTCTTCAACTTCCCGCAAAACCCGGTACTTACCGGCTTATTCTGGAGGGGATCGACGCTTCCGGCGTGCCCCGCTACGAAGCGAAACAAATTGTCATACAGGAATAAGCGGGGCGGGAGGATAAACCCCGTATAAAGATGCAAAAGTATTAAAAAAAAGGCCCCGATTGCTTTACATCTGATTAAAAGCATTACTTTTGTGCCTCATAATTAGATGAACAAGAAAATTTATGGATAAAGTAAGTTACGCGCTCGGCTTAAGTATCGGAAACAATTTCCAGAACTCAGGCATCAAAAATCTCCAAGTAAACGATTTCGTGAAAGGGTTGAAAGACGTTTTGGACGAAGCCGCTCCGGCCATCAGCTACGATGAAGCCAAACAAGTCATCAACGATTATTTCACGCAACTGCAAAAAGAGAAGCTGGAAATAAACAAAAAGGCCGGCGAGGAGTTTCTTTCTATAAACAAGCATAAAGCAGGTGTCGTTACGCTGCCCAGCGGTTTGCAATATCAAGTGCTGAAAAAAGGCGAAGGCCCCAAACCCACGGCTCACGACAAGGTAAAATGCCATTACCACGGTACCCTCATCAACGGAACCGTATTCGACAGTTCGGTACAGCGGGGCGAGCCGGCCGTATTCGGCGTATCGCAGGTAATCCCCGGATGGGTGGAAGCCTTGCAACAGATGGAAGTAGGTTCCAAATGGCGGCTGTTCATACCTTCCGAGCTGGCTTACGGCGAACATGGCGCAGGCGACGCGATCGAACCCAACAGCGCCCTGGTATTCGATGTGGAATTATTGGATATTGTAAAATAATACATATTAGTTAAAAGAGAAAAATGAAAAAGTTAAGTGTTTTAGCAGCTACAGCGATTGTAGCGCTGGGTGTTTTTGCTACTTCTTGTGATTCACATCCGACAGCCAACCTGAAAACGGCCGTCGATAGCGCCAGCTATGCCATCGGCGTCAGCACAGGAGCTGGTTACAAAGAAAATCTGAAAACATTGCCGGGCGGCGAAGCCAATGTCGATGCATTGATCGCCGGTTTCGTACAAGCCATCAAAGGCGATTCTACCAAAATGACTCCGCAGGCTGCACAGGCTTATTTGCAGACTTACTTTGTAGAAGCCTCGACTAAAGAAGCCCAGAAGACGAAAGAAGAAGGCGAAAAATTCCTGGCCGAAAATAAAACCAAAGACGGCGTATTCACCACCGAAAGCGGCCTTCAATACAAGGTAGAAAAAGAAGGCACAGGCGCCAAACCGACGGCTACCGACAAAGTGAAAGTACATTACACCGGCACATTGCTGGACGGTACGAAATTCGACAGCTCCGTGGATCGCGGCGAACCGGCCGAATTTGGTGTAGGACAAGTCATCAAAGGATGGACTGAAGGTTTGCAGATTATGCCGGTAGGTTCGAAATATATTTTCTGGATTCCGTCCGAACTGGCCTATGGCGAACGTGGTGCCGGACAGGATATTAAGCCCAACAGCGTACTGAAATTCGAAGTCGAACTGCTCGACATCGTTCCCGAAACGCCGGCCGCAAAAAAATAAATCGACCGCTTTGTAAAGAAATCAGGGGCAAAATATGCTAAATAGCATTATTTTGCCCCCTTTTATTATTTGTTGATTACTTTTTTCTTTCAGAATG
>DBFJSK010000369.1:0-4479 GCA_048403675.1 Tannerellaceae bacterium
GACGGCGGCTAATCCTTATTCTACGGTACTGGGGCCTGAAAAAAGTGCGGCACAGCGTATCAATCTTTCGCAGGCTTTCAACGGGCTGGGCTGGGTTTTGGGGCCGCTCATCGGCGGACAGCTTATTCTGGGGGCTTCGCCGGAGGATACGATGGCGCTTACCAAACCTTATATTTTGCTCGGTATCGCTACGTTGTTGATTGCGGTTCTGTTCTTTTTTACTCAATTGCCGGATATTAAGGAAAAAGATGACGCGGAGGCGATTGACCTGACGCTTGCTGCATCCGGCCGTTCGCTGTGGTCGTACAAGCATTTTGTGCTGGCGGCGATTGCACAGTTTCTATATTGTGCGGCGCAAGCCGGGGTGTTCGGGTTCTTTATTAATTATGTGACGGAATTGGATGCTACGGTTTCTCCTTTGCAGGCTTCTCGGTTTCTGGCTTTCGGCGGCATGTTGCTATTCATGGTCGGACGGTTGTCGGGGAGCTGGATGATGGGGCGGTTTGCGGCGCATACCTTGCTTACGTTTTATGCATTGGCTTGTACTGCGGCGATGGGGCTGGTTATGCTTTCGCTAGGGCGGGTTTCGCTTTATGCGCTTTATATTACTTTCTTTTTTATGTCGATTATGTTTCCGACCATTTTCGCGCTCGGACTGGCAGGCATGGGGCCTTATACGAAAAAGGCTTCTTCTTTTATTATCATGGGAGTGGCCGGGGGCGCTTTCTCGCCGATGTTGATGGGATGGATCGGGGAAACGAATATGGCGGTGGGGTTTGTCGTGCCCCTGGTGTGTTTTGCCTATATCGCTTTCTACGGGATGAAAGGCTATAAGCTGTGAGTGGGAGAGGGTGTAAAGGGGATGGCCTGACGGCGTTCGACGAGCGGTGGGCGTTTCCTGCGGGGTCGGCGTTCCCTACACGTACTGTGTCCGAGGCGTGGTTGGCGTTCGACGAGCGGGGGGTGTTCCCTGCGGGGTCGGCATTCGATAAACGGTAAATAAATTGAAAAACAACTGGATATGAATTTTAACTTTAAATGGATTCTTATGAAGAAGATTGGTATTTTAATGGCTGCTTTCTTTACATTGAGCGGCTGGGTGCAGGCGCAAAACTATCCGTTCAACGGGCTTGATATGAATATGGGCACGCTTTCGCGGCTGTCGGATGCGAAAACCCGGTCGATCAGTCCGGAGAACTTTACCGGCCAGCCGGGTAGGGGGGGAATGGCCGATCCGGCGGCCGATAAGGGTAAACGGAATGTGGCCAATTCGGCCTCTTGTGCCGAGGATTTGGGAGTGGGCTGGAAGGTGAACCCGTTTATCATTGTAAAACCGGGTGAAACGGTCACGATTGCCGAGATCGACGGGCCGGGTGCGATCCAGCAAATTTGGATGACGCCTACCGGAAACTGGCGTTTTTCTATCCTCCGGATGTATTGGGACGGCGAAACGACGCCTTCGGTGGAATGTCCGGTGGGGGATTTCTTTGCCAGCGCTTATAATGAATATGCGCAGCTTTCTTCGCTGGCGGTGTGCGTGAATCCGGGCAGCGCGTTCAACTGCTATTGGAAGATGCCTTTCCGCAAAAAAGCCCGTATCACGCTTGAAAATATCAATACCCGGGAAGAGATGCGCCTCTACTATCAAATTAATTATACGCTGACGGATGTGCCTCAGGACGAGGGCTATTTCCATGCTCAATTCCGCCGTTCGAATCCTACGGTAGGCTCCGAACATACGTTGGTGGACGGCATCAAAGGAAAAGGACAGTATGTGGGAACCTACCTGGCGTGGCGGGTGAACGACAACTGCTGGTGGGGCGAAGGCGAAATCAAATTCTTTATGGATGGCGACAAGAAGTTTCCCACGATCTGCGGCACCGGTACGGAGGATTATTTCTGCGGATCGTATAATTTCGAGAATCAAAAGACGCATCAATATCAGGAATTTACCACACCTTATGCCGGCATGCACCAGGTGATTAGGCCGGACGGCTTGTATCGCGCCGTGACTGCTTTCGGGCTTTACCGCTGGCATGTCCTCGATCCGGTACGTTTCGATAAGGAGCTGAAAGTGACGATACAGGACTTGGGCTGGCGGCACGACGGACGCTACAATAACCAGAAATCGGATATTTCCTCCACCACTTTCTGGTATCAGACGGAGCCGCATGCTCCCTTCCCGGCCTTACCTTCGAAAGACGAATTGGAAATCCCCCGGTGGTAACTCGCTGTCGGCGCAACGGCAGCGATTCCACCCCCTGTTAAAAAATACGCGAGATCATGAAACAAACAACCTCTCTGTGGCTGGCCGCAGCGCTCGGCATTGCGCTGAGCGCGTGCAGCCAACCCCCCAAACAAGCGAATATGGAAACCTACGAAAAAGGAACATTCGGATATGATTTGCATTACCTCCAGGCTAAAGACAGCCTGGTGGTACTCTCCGACGCGGCCGGAGAAGCCCAAGTAATCGTGTCGCCCGGCTACCAGGGCAAGGTATTTACTTCCACGGCAAGCGGCCTTGAAGGCCCAAGCCTGGGTTACCTCAATTACAAAGCGCTCGATGCGACCGAGCTTAATCCGCATATGAACGGATACGGCGGCGAAAACCGGTTCTGGCTGGGTCCCGAGGGCGGTCGTTACTCCGTTTATTTCGCTCCCGGCGACGCCCAGGTGTACGACAACTGGCACACGCCCAAACCTACCGATAGCGAGCCTTGGCAAGTGGTCGGTTCCGGGCCCCGATCGGTAAGCCTCGCCAAAGTCATGGACGTACAGAACTATAAAGGCACCCGCTTCCACCTGAAGGTAGACCGAAGCATACACCTTCTTTCGCGCGAGCAGATTGCCGATTTTCTGGCCGTGCCGCTGCCCGATGCCCTTGTCTGCGTGGGATACGCCACCGAAAATACGGTGACCAACCGCAATGATTTCGCCTGGACGCCTGAAACCGGTACGATCTGTATCTGGATGCTCGACATGTTCAACACCGCTCCGCGCTCGCTTACCATCGTGCCCTACCAAAAAGGCGATGCCGCCACCCTGGGCCGGGTTGCTACCACGGATTACTTCGGAGAAATCCCCGCCGACCGGCTCCGGATAGAAGAAGAAACACTCTACCTCAGAACCGACGGCCGCTACCGCAGCAAACTCGGCCTCAACCCCCGACGTACCCGCGCCATCGCCGGCAACTACGACCCCGACCAACATCGCCTGACCATCGCCACCTTTGACGTTGATAGGCAAGCCACCTACCTCAACCAAGAATGGAACCCCGCCAAAGATCCTCTCCAAGGCGACGCTCTGAACGCCTACAACGACGGCCCCTTGGACGACGGCAGCCTCATGGGCCCCTTCCTCGAAATAGAAAGTGCCTCGCCCGCCGCCTTCCTCAGGCCCGGCGAAACCCTCACGCACCACCATCAGGTATTCCACTTCATCGGCACCGAAGCGCAGCTTACCCCCATTAGCTCCGCCCTGTTCGGCAGCTCGATTGAAAAACTCAAAAACATATTCGAACCTCTCGATTAAAAGCAATATCTCCGCAGTGGCCCCGGAGGTTCGGGCCTTGATTTTTTGTGGCTTTTGCATCCAGTCAAAAGGGAGATAATCAGGAGACTACGTTTTTGTAATCCCCAGGCGCAGCCTGTCTCTTTTTCTAGGAAAAAACAATACTTTTTATAAAAAACAATTCCGAAAACAATTCCGAAAACAACTTTCTTTTTTAACACAATTATTTAAAACAAAAAAATGATGAATACCCACCCCAAAATCGGCATCCGTCCCATCATCGACGGTCGCCGGCGCGGCATCCGCGAATCCCTCGAATCCACCACCATGACCCTCGCCCAGCGCGTAGCTCAGCTCTACACCGCCACCCTGCGTCACCCCGACGGCACCCCCGTTGAATGCATCATCGCCGACACCTGCATCGGCGGCGTCAAAGAAGCCGCCGATGCCGCCCGCAAATTCGAACAAGCCGGCGTCGGCCTCACCCTCTCCGTCACCCCCTGCTGGTGCTACGGCTCCGAGACCATCGACATGCACCCCCACCACCCCAAAGCCATCTGGGGCTTCAACGGCACCGAACGTCCCGGCGCCGTCTACCTGGCCGCCGCCCTGGCCGCCCACAACCAAAAAGGCCTGCCCACCTTCGGCATCTACGGCCACGACGTACAAGACACCACCGACCCCCACATCCCTGCCGACGTCCGCGACAAACTTCTCCGCTTCGCCCGCGCCGGCCTCGCCGTGGCCCACATGCGCGGCCAATCCTACCTCGCCATAGGCTCCGTCTCGATGGGCATCGCCGGCTCTATCATCAACCCCGACTTCCTCCAAGAATACCTTGGTATGCGCGCCGAATACGTCGACTGCTCCGAAATCCTGCGTCGCATCCAACAAAACATCTTCGACCCCGAAGAATACCAACGCGCCCTGTGCTGGACACAAACCCACTGCATCCCGCGCGAAGGCACC
>DBFJSK010000370.1:0-6167 GCA_048403675.1 Tannerellaceae bacterium
AAAACGAAACATTCGGGAAATTCAGCGCATACGAAATCTCCTGGATGGTCAGGGTCGTGGCTTTCAATTGCGATTTGGCATCCATGATGACCATATCGGCGATAATATCCGATACCGAGCGGCCGGTGCGCTGTTTGATAATCATACACAGATGCGGAGAAGAAATGCTGAGTTGGCTGGCATAAAAGGCGGTGTGCCGGTGGGTGGTATAATTTTCCATCACCAGTTGGATGAATCGTTTGCTGATTTCCTCGCTCCGGCTATATACCTGTTTGGGCCAGGTACGCGATTGGTATAAGCCCCCGATGCCGCTCACGATGGTAAGTAGTACATGCTTCATCACTTCCGGGTTCAGCAAACTGCCTTCAGCTTGCGTACGGTTGAGCAAGGTAAAATAATCCCGGAAAAAATCGGCATTTTTCGCGTCCAGCGTCAGGACGGCGTTTTCATAAATCGTAGTGAAGAAACCGGAGGTGGATTGTACCATGTTGACACGCTCCATAAATTTCGAAGAAAAACCGATAAAAGCCAGGCGTACCTTTTCCGTCTGGCCGCAGAACTGGATGATACTGCCAGGCATGAGCGTAATGAAATCGTTTGTCCGGACGTGATACTCGGTAAGATTGATGAAGGCTTTCAGGCTTCCTTCCAGGCATAAGACGAAGATGCCGGCTTTCAGCCTACAGGTCTGTTTGTAGAAATTCAGAATGTCTTCGGTTACATTGTTTCCCACCAGGTAATCCACCGGCAAATCGAGTTGAGGTAGTTGGGCATTCATCGCATATTCCATATCTTAATAGTATATACTATTGAACAAAAATAGCGAAATAAATGGAATCCATGCCGCCTTATTTAAAAAAAGAACAGCGATTCCGCGAATCGGATCGTGTTTTTAAGAAGGGGGGCGGGGCATACGAAAAGAGGCGATACAGAGGCCGCGTCCTTATACGCCGGGATTTCTGTACCGCCCCGTTTTTGTCTGCTGCGGGCGAAAGCTGTTATTTGGAAAACAGGAGAAATGGCTATTCGTGTACGTAGGTCGTGTCGGGCTGCTCTTTGTTATGCTTATGCAAGCTTCTGAGTTCGAAAGCGAGCATGACGCGGAAGATGCCGATAATGAGCAACGCATACGCAATCATATATACTAAGGTAAAGGCGCCGATGCCGGGTTGCCAGATGATTCCGATAGAGCACAGAATGGCCAGGATGCCGAAAGCCATATACCAGCCCCAGTTGCGGGTGCCGTAACGTTTCAGATCCATCGAGTAGCCGGTAGCCGAAAAACCGCGGAACATCAACCAGAAAGCCAGGATAAAGGGAAGTACGCTCATGCTCAGTCCGGGATTGGCCATCAGGAAAATACCCAAGATAAGGTCGATAATACCCCCCGTAAGGTACCATCCCCAACTGGAAATGTTGTTTTTATTGCTGATGGCAAAGGCGATTTCGAACAAGCCGCTTACAAACATCGCAACGCTGAACAAAATACTCAGGGCGATATAGCTGGCCACGGGCGAGAACATCAGATAGATGGAAAAAATGATGAATAAGATGCCTATCAGCAACGAGAGCCACCAATACTTGACGGCTGTGTCAATTCGATCGATAAAAGTTTTCATACTGAATCGTTTTAATTAAATTCTTCGTTATTCTTGTAACAAACACCTTGAAAGAAAAGTTCCGCCAGGCCTTGCGGGACAATTATTTTATATATCTTTGCCATTTATTTAACGAAATAATACTAAATAAAAAGCGCCTATGAAAGGGATCGTTTTAGCAGGTGGTTCGGGTACGCGGCTCTACCCCATCACTAAAGGAGTTTCGAAACAGCTTTTACCGATCTACGACAAACCAATGATCTATTATCCGGTATCGGTGTTGATGCTGGCCGGTATCCGCGAGATTCTGATTATCTCCACCCCTCAGGATCTGCCGGGTTTCAAACGGTTGCTGGGCGACGGTTCGGATTACGGCGTACGATTCGAATATGCGGAGCAACCCTCGCCCGACGGCTTGGCGCAGGCCTTTATCATCGGTCGCGAATTTATCGGCGGCGATGCCGCTTGTTTGGTGCTCGGGGATAATATTTTTTACGGACAAAGCTTTACAGCCATGTTAAAAGAAGCCGTGCGCCGGGTGGAAGACGAACAAAAAGCAACTGTATTTGGTTACTACGTAAACGATCCCGAGCGGTACGGCGTGGCCGAATTCGACCGGGAAGGCAATGTGCTGAGCATCGAGGAGAAGCCGCAGTGTCCTAAATCGAATTATGCGGTGGTCGGGCTTTATTTCTACCCCAATAAGGTGGTGGATGTGGCGATGACCATTCAGCCTTCCGCCCGGGGCGAACTCGAAATCACGACGGTCAACCAGCGGTTCCTGCAAGACGGGGAATTGAAGGTCACCCTGCTCGGACGCGGATTCGCCTGGCTCGATACCGGCACCCACGACTCCCTTTCGGAAGCCTCCACTTTTGTGGAAGTGATCGAGAAAAGACAGGGATTGAAGGTGGCTTGTTTGGAAGAAATCGCCTATAAACAGGGGTGGATCGACGAAGCGAAACTGGTTGAGACGGCCGCTCCGATGGCGAAAAACCAATATGGGCAGTATTTACTCAAACTAGTGAAAAGAGATTAAAGATTTGGCGAAATGAATAAAGACAGTAAACTATTTGTTGCCGGTCATCGCGGACTCGTAGGGTCGGCCATACTGAAAAATTTGCAGAAAAAAGGATACTGTAATTTTGTACTGCGTACGCATCAGGAACTCGACCTGGTCGACCAGCAGGCGGTAAACCGTTTTTTCGCCGAAGAAAAACCGGAATATGTCTTCCTCTCGGCAGCCCATGTGGGGGGGATTATGGCTAACAGTCGGTACAGGGCCGATTTTATCTACCTCAATTTAATGATCCAGAACAATGTGATTCATGCCGCTTATCAAAACGGGGTGAAGAAATTGTTGTTTCTGGGCAGTACCTGTATTTATCCGCGGGAAGCCCCGCAGCCCATGTCGGAGGATTGTTTGCTGACTTCTGCGTTGGAATATACGAATGAACCCTATGCTATTGCAAAAATAGCAGGAATTAAAATGTGCGAAAGTTATAACTTGCAATACGGTACGAATTATATCGCGGTGATGCCTACCAATTTATACGGGCCGAACGATAATTTCAATCTCGAAACTTCGCATGTGTTGCCGGCCATGATCCGGAAAATTCATTTGGCACATTGTTTGTATACCAACGATTGGGAGAATCTTCGGCTCGATCTGACTAAGCGGCCGGTAGAAGGCGTTGACGGACGGGCTTCCGAAGAAGCGATACGAGCTATATTGGAAAAGTACGGCATCCGGCAGGGAGAAGTGGAGCTGTGGGGAAGCGGTAAGCCGCTTCGTGAATTTCTTTGGAGTGAAGAAATGGCCGATGCTTCGGTTTATATTATGGAACGGGTGGATTTTGCCGATCTGAGCCGCGGAATGAAAGACGTGCGCAATACCCATATTAATATAGGTACGGGAATCGAACATTCCATCCGCGAAGTGGCCGAGCTGATTCAAAAGCAGATCGGATTCGAAGGACGGCTTACGTTCAATATTTCCAAACCCGACGGTACCTTGCGCAAACTCACGGATGTGGATAAACTGCATGCCCTGGGATGGCATCATGCCATCGGAATAGAAGAAGGCGTAGGCAGGCTGTACGATTGGTATGTAACGAATTTAAAACAATAACAAGCTGAAAAGGAATGAGTAAAGTAGCTTTAATTACGGGAATCACCGGACAGGACGGCGCTTATCTGGCCGAATATCTGATTAAAAAAGGATATACGGTACATGGTATCAAGCGTCGCTCGTCGATGTTCAATACCGATCGGATCGATCATTTGTATCAAGATCCGCATGTGGAGAACCGGAACCTGATTCTTCACTATGGTGATCTGACCGATAGTTTGAACCTGACCCGGATTATCGGAGAGGTGCAACCCGATGAAATTTACAACCTGGCGGCGATGAGCCATGTAAAGGTGAGTTTCGATACGCCCGAATATACGGCGAATGCCGACGGGTTGGGCGTATTGCGTATTCTGGAGGCCGTGCGTTTGTTGAATCTGACTTCCAAAACGCGCATTTACCAGGCATCGACCTCGGAATTGTACGGCTTGGTGCAGGAAGTGCCTCAGAAGGAAACCACGCCGTTTTATCCCCGCAGTCCGTATGCGGTGGCTAAATTGTACGGTTACTGGATTACGGTGAATTACCGCGAGGCGTATCATATGCACGCTTCCAACGGGATTTTGTTCAATCACGAATCGCCGCTCCGGGGGGAAACGTTTGTCACCCGTAAAGTGACGCGCGCCGTAGCGCGTATTGCGCTCGGGATGCAGCAAAAAGTATATATGGGCAACCTGTCGTCGAAACGCGACTGGGGACATGCCAAGGATTATGTGCGCGCTATGCATGCCATTCTTCAGCAGGACGAGCCTTCGGATTACGTCATTGCTACCGGCATTACGACTACGATTCGGGATTTTGTTCGCCTGGCTTTCGCCGAGATCGGCGTGGAAGTGGAATTCCGCGGGCAAGGAGTAGCCGAAACAGCCTTATTGAAATCGGTTGACGCCGCTGTTTTTTCCGAGAAAGTGGGGGCCGATTATTTGAATCGTGTCCAGGCCCGATTGGGAGAGGAAGTAGTAGGCGTCGATCCGCAATATTTCCGTCCGACCGAGGTGGAATTGCTTATCGGCGATGCAACGAAAGCCCGTACCCTGTTGGGATGGGAACCCCGATATTCATTGGATAAACTGATAGAAGATATGATGCAAAACGACATCAAATTGATGAAAAAAGAGTCGTATCTGAAGGAGGGAGGGTACAAAATCCTGAACTATTTCGAGTAGGCGGGAACAAATTAGAGTTTTTATTTGTTATAATTGGAAAAAGAGTTAATTTTGCTCAAACGTAGGTATTTTCAAGATATATGGTAATTGATTGTTTAATTTAAATGTGATGAATATGAAGACTAAGGTTTTACTTTTAGCTTTGTTGTCGGGTTTTATATTTTCTGTGTCAGCACAGGAATTTACCCCTCAGGTTGGCTTCAGTAATGAAGCGGGTTATAAAACGAATTTTAAGAAAAACAAAGCCAAAGACAATTGGTTTATCTCTATTGCCGGTGGCGCCAGTGTACTGTTGGGCGACCAGAACGACAAGGCCGACTTAAAGAACCGTTTGAACTTCGCTCCGCAATTTTCTTTCGGTAAATGGTTCAATCCTTATTTGGCTATGCGTGTTCAGTTCAACGGCGGTATCATCCACGGTTTCGAGGGCGACGATGCGCAGTTTATGCAACACAATAAATATGTTGCCGCACATGTCGACTTGATGTGGGATGTAACTAATTTCTGGGCTCCTTACAACGACCGCCGCGTCTTCCACATCGTACCTTGGGTCGGTGTCGGTTATGCACAGCGTTTCAAAAATCAGGGAATCGCCCGTACGGAATCTCCTTCGTTGAATGCCGGTATCCAATTGGCGTTCCGTCTGAGCCAGCATGTCGATTTCAATATTGAAGGTCAGGGTTCGCTCTTGAACGAACAGTTCAACCGGGTTCAGATGTACCACCTTTGCGATGGTATCGCCCAGCTCAGCGCCGGTTTCACTTTCCGCATCGGTAAGACCGATTTCGAAGTGATCCAGCCGATGGACTACGATTTGCTGAACGACTTGAACAACCAGATCAACAGCTTGCGCGCCGCTAACGACGAATTGAGCAAACGTCCGGTTTCTTGCCCCGAATGCCAGGAACAGGTAATCACCGAAGTGGTGAACAACTATGCCGACAATGTCGTTTACTTCCGCATCAACAGTGCTAAGATCGACAATAACCAGCAGATCAATATCTTCAATACGGCTCAGTTCATTAAGGATACCAACGCTCCGATCAAGGTGGTAGGTTATGCCGATAAGGATACGGGTACGAGCGACTACAACATGAAGCTTTCTGAAAAACGCGCTCGCGCGGTGGCTAAAGAACTGATCGACAAATACGGTATTTCTTCCAGCCAGATCACGATCGAATGGAAGGGTTCGGATGTTCAACCGTACAACCAGAATAACTGGAACCGTGTAGTCATCATGAGTGCCAACGATTAATCTGTTTTAGTTATTAT
>DBFJSK010000371.1:0-1563 GCA_048403675.1 Tannerellaceae bacterium
CAGAAATTACCTGATGTATTTTCCCGTACCTCAATCGGAAATCGATCTGGCGGGCGAAGCGAACTATCCGCAGAACGAAGGGTATTAATAAGAGTTTCCCAAAGAGAGGATAAAAAAGACAGGATACATTGAATTACACTTATATAACAGGATCATTATGAAATCAATACAAAGATACCCCTATTTAGTGCTGTCGCTGTTTTTCCTGTTTGCCACCTGTCGACGAGAAGGGCACCCTCTATGGAGTGGCCACTTTTCCAGCCGCCGGGAGCTGCGTCTTCGCCATGGGCAGCGACGGCCACGAAAAATGGCGTACGACACTGGCTGACGCCGGAAGCCTCCGACGAACAACTGGTGTTGAAACGAGATCTGGCTGCTTTAATCAGCGAAAGCGACTCGCCTCAAAAAGCAGATTGGGCGACGGAAAGCGGCAAGATAGGGAGCTAGCCGACGATCGGCCCGGATGGCGCGATCTATATCGGAATCACGAATACGGCCAATCCGGCGAAAAGCGCCTTGGTAGCCCTCCAAGATGAAGGGATTACCGGAGCAGCCGCCTCGGCATGGCCCATGAAGGGAAAAGACAGACGGCATACGTCGGCGCAATAAAGGGTTGTACCCTCGACTTTCAAAAATAGAATTCAAACGTTTATTACATTTTATAATCGTATCACACCTCTAATAGAAACATAGATATGAAAAAATATATAGCTTCTCTGATTCTGCTGGGTGTACCTTTGGGAGCAATCTCCCAAACCCGGGTGGACAGTATTTACCAGAAAATAACCGATCCTACGAATAAACAAATCACCGTCGTAGCGCATCGGGCGGATTGGCGTACAGCGCCGGAAAATTCGATTGCCGCCATTGAAAGCTCGATCCGCCAGGGAGCGGATGTAGTGGAACTCGACGTACAGAAAACGAAAGACGGCCAACTTATCCTGATGCACGATAAAACGCTGGATCGCACCACGACGGGAAAAGGCCGTATTGCCGACTGGCCGCTCGATTCCATCCGGACGCTCTACCTGAAAAACGGGGCGGCGCTGAAAACCAAACACCGCGTTCCTACCCTGGAAGAAGCCCTGCTGGCAGCCCGGGGACGCGTGATGGTCAATTTGGATAAAGCTTATCCGATTTTCGACGAGATCTATCCCATCCTGGTAAAGACCGGAACAGTGAAACAAATCATCATGAAAGGTTCCAAACCGGCGGCGGATGTAAAAAAGGACTTAGGAAAGTATCTGGGAGAAATCCTCTATATGCCGATCATTCATCTGGATCAACCGGGAGCCATGGCAGAAGTGGACGCCTGTATAAAGGCCTTCCATCCGATCGCTTTCGAATTTTTATTTGTTTCGGATACCTGCCGGGTACCTTTCGAAGTAAAAGACAAGTTGAAAGGGAAAAGCAAAATCTGGTACAATACGCTATGGGATACGATGGCCGGCGGCCACGACGACGACCGATCACTCGAAAATCCCGACGCCGGCTATGGCTACCTAATCGATACTTTGGGGGCTACACTGATCCAGACCGACCGCACGACTTATTTGTTAGACT
>DBFJSK010000372.1:0-1997 GCA_048403675.1 Tannerellaceae bacterium
TCCACGATGGCTTCGCCTACCGAACGCGATCCGTGCGTGAAGTTTTCGAATTCGAATACGCCCGTCGGGCCGTTCCACAGAATGGTTTTCGAGTTCTTAATGACGTCGGCATAAATTTCTTCCGTTTTCGGACCTATGTCCAGACCTTCCCAACCGTCGGGTATTTCGCCTACCGGTGCGAACTTCGTGTTGGCGTCGTTGCTGAAGCTGTCGGCAATTTTGGCATCCACAGCCAGTACCAGGTTCACGCCTTTTTCTTTGGCTTTCTTTATCAGATCGAGGGCCAGGTCGAGTTTGTCGTCTTCTACGATGGAGTTGCCGATCTTGCCGCCCTGGGCTTTGGTGAAGGTATAAGTCATACCGCCTGTGATAATCAGGTTGTCCACCTTATTGAGCAGGTTTTCGATGATTTCGATTTTCGAGGAAACTTTCGAGCCGCCCATGATGGCTGTAAACGGACGGGCGATGTCGTGCATTACTTTTTCAACGGCTTTTACCTCTTTTTCCATCAGGTAACCGAACATTTTGTGGTCGGTATCGAAGTAGTCGGCGATCAGGGCCGTCGATGCGTGGGCGCGGTGGGCCGTACCGAAAGCGTCGTTTACATACACGTCGGCATAGGAGGCCAGGCGTTTGGTGAATTCTTTCTGGCTTTCTTTAACGGCTTTCTTGGCGGCTTTCTTTTCTTCGTCGGTGGCGTCATCGGCCAGTCCGCGGGGTTTGCCTTCTTCTTCAGCATAAAAACGAAGGTTTTCCAGCAGCAGCGCTTCGCCCGGTTGCAGCGCAGCGGCTTTGGCGCCGGCTTCTTCGCCGATACAGTCGTTAGCAAACTGTACGTCTACGCCCAGCAGTTCGGAAACGTGTCCGAGGATGTGGCTGAGGGAGTATTTTTCATTTACGCCTTTGGGACGGCCCAGGTGGGAACCGATGATGACGCTGCCGCCGTCGGCCAGGATCTTCTTCAGCGTAGGAAGGGCTGCACGGATACGGGTGTCGTCGGTGATGTTGAAGTTTTCATCCAAGGGGACGTTGAAGTCAACGCGAACAAATGCCTTTTTGCCGGCAAAATTGAAATTGTCAATTGTTTGCATACCTGTTATATTTTAAGTCGATATTAAAATGTGCTTTTAAACGATTGCAAACTTACACAAAAATATTTTTATTCCGTGTACGTTTTTCTAATTTATTCCTTGGTTTTTATTCCGTCAGCTTAAAGCGCAAGCGCAGTCTGCCGTCGGCATAATCGTAAGTAAGAAGTTTGAAATGACCGATTTCGGACGTGTTTTTTACATGCGCCCCGATGCAGGCGCACGCATCGTAATCGCCTACCCGCACGATGCGTAACGTATCCGTCGCCTCTTCGGGCAGTTTGCTCAGATCCACCAGCCGCCCGGCCTCCTGGCGGGGCATGAATTCGATGCTGACATCGAGGTGGCGATCGATCACTTCATTTACTTTTCGTTCTATTTCTTCCATCTGCGCTTCCGACGGAGCTTGGGGCAGCAGATAGTCGCATTTCGACTTTTTCCGTTCGATATGCGCGTTTCTCGACCGCGGACACCCGAACATCCGAACCATCGTCTGGTTGAGGATGTGCTCGGCCGTGTGCATAGGGGGGTACTCTTGCTTGTTGTGTTCGTTGAGTTGAATGTCTTGTTCCATTTATTTCAAATATTTTTTAGTATGAATGTTTTCCAGTAATTGCATTTGCCGGAAGGCAATCTGATTGAGTTTGACGAGGCGTTCTTTTTGCGACCCGGCTGGCAAATTTAAAGGCAATATCTTTATGAGCGAAAGATAATCAGCCTCCCCTTTTCAATCACCCTTACGATCGTGTTTTGAACTGTAATTTTTGCCATTGTTTGATTTTTTACGTTAAGGTCAGGTTAATCCGTTAGAACGGATAAGAACATGAGGCCAAAAATAAGCAATCCGTCCGATACGACCAACTGGAGCCGTATGAAAATGAAGGGGAAGGGTCCGGAAAACAAGGTCTG
>DBFJSK010000373.1:0-7710 GCA_048403675.1 Tannerellaceae bacterium
TAAATATTGGCGTCGCTCAGGCGCACCGTCTGCACGCCATAAAGGGGCATCCGCGACAGTTCGTCGGCCAGGGGGGAATCGATTTCGGGCAATTCTTTCCCGATCATTTCTTCGGCCGAACGGTTATTCAGCATCTGGCAGGCGGCCGGATTGACGGATAAGATTTCCTGATCCAGATTCAAGATAATGACGCCCATCGGGGATGCGTTGACCAGCAAATCCAGGAAATGATTCTGCTCGCGTACATGCAGCCGCTCGTTCTTTAACTGATCCATCATCTTATTGAATACATCCACTACGCGGTCGGCCTCCGGCTGGCCCACTTTCCCGAGCCGCGAACTGAAATCTTGTTCGCGAAGCAATTCCATGCCGTCGCCGATGCTATACAAAGGCTTAATCATGCGCCGGTAAAAGATAAACAGATAAAAGAGGGTCAGGAAGATCAGCGTTTCCACGCCGAAAAACCAGGCGGACGAAAAAGTATGGAATATAAAATAGGTCAGGATAGCCAATATCCCGAGCAACAAAACAGTCAGTAACCAAAAATATCCGATCAGGCGCATACGCTATTTTTTTGTTTTTCCAGGGGGGAATTTCGGGCAAGGTTAGTTTCCGGCGCTATTCTTTCGCAGCCTTGTTATCGCTCGGTGGTATGCCGTATTTTTCGAGCCGCCGATACAAAGCTGCCCGGCTGATGCCCAAAGCCGCGGCTACGTGCGAGAGGTTGCCGGCATGGGTTTCCAGAGCGTGCAGAATGGTTTGTTTTTCCAATTCGTCGAGGGTCAATCCGTTCAAAGAAACCGGAGCGGGGGAAGAAGGGAGCGAGGGCATGCCGTATTTTTCAAAATCGGCTGTTTCCAGCAAGGTTTTGCCCGATACGAGTATCGTTCGTTCTACCAGGTTCTTCAATTCACGGATATTTCCCGTAAAAGGCAACCGCTGTAAATAAGCCAGGGCGTCGGCCGAGAAATCGACTGCGGGCAGTCCGTTCGTTTCCGCCTGGCGGCGGGCGAAATAACGGGCTAAAAGGGGAATGTCTTCGCGTCGCTCTCGAAGAGCGGGAAGGTGAATCGTAATCAGATTGATCCGGTAAAACAGGTCTTCCCGGAAGGTGCGGGCGGCTACCATTTCCGATAGTTGACAGTTGGTGGCGCTTACGATGCGCACATCGACCTTTCGCGCACGGCTGTCGCCCAGCACCTCGAAGGTCTGGTCTTGCAAAACGCGAAGCAGTTTTACCTGACAGGATAATTCCAGGTCGCCGATTTCGTCGAGGAAAATAGTGCCTTTATGGGCCATTTCGAACCGGCCGGTGCGATCGATATAGGCATCGGTGAAGGCTCCTTTTTTATGGCCGAACATCTCGCTTTCGAAAAGGCTTTGCGACAAGCCTCCCAGGTTGACTTTTACGAAAGCTTCTTTCGCCCGTGGGCTGTTGGCGTGGATGGCTTCGGCAATCAACTCCTTGCCGGTTCCGCTTTCGCCGGTAATCAGGACGGAAGCGTTGGTGGGTGCGATCCGCGCCACGGTGCCCAGCACCTCCATCAAAGCGGCACTTTGGCCGATGATTTTATCGAAATGGAATTTGTTATCGGCTTCCGTTCGGTTTAGAGCGGAAGCGGTTTCTTTTTTCTGCCGGGCAATTTCGAGGGCTGTCCGGATGGATTTGAGCAGGACGAGGTTGTTCCAGGGCTTGGTTATGAAATCGAAAGCGCCGGCTTGCATTCCTTGTACGGCTAGCGAAATCGAACCCCAGGCTGTCATCAGAATCACCGGCACGTCGGGGCCAAATATTTTTACCTGCCGCAAGAGCCGGATGCCTTCTTCACCGGTGGTGGTCAGGGTAAAATTCATATCCATCAAGATTAATTGGGGCAGGGTGCTGCGCACGATCTCCAACGCTTCTTCGGGGCCGGGTGCGGTTTCGGTTTCGAAACCGGCTCGTTTCAATAAGAATTGAAGGGAAGAGCGTACCGCGGAATCATCATCTACTATCAGTATCATAAGGGGTAAGGATTAGAAACATACAAACTTACATAAAAATCGGGATTCCGTATCACGGGAAAGGGTAGAAAAAGGATCGATGGGGATATCCGCTTTTGTTTCTTTGCCTTTCCCGGGATTGAATAGTATGGGTGGTACTCCGGAAGGGGAGTGGAAATCTGGCGATATATGGTGGCGGTCATCGACGCACAATTTTTTCGAAATCGGCGTCGAGGGTGCGGTTTTCCAGAAAATCGTAGAGGGTCAGACTGCGGATATTATAAAAATAATACCAGTAGTCGTACAATTCCTGGATATGTTTTTGTTTGGCATCGTCTTTGGAATTGCGGGCGTCGTTCAGATCGAGGATGTCGATTTTCCCGATCAGGAAGGTTTCGATAGAGGTGCGGTATCGTTTTTCGGCCAGGGAGTCTACTTCGGTGGCGATTTCCAATTGCGCGGCTTGGTTGTTGAAGTTCTCCACCAGGAGGAAGATGTCTTGGTTGAAGTTCATTTGTTCCTGCCGGGTTTTGGAAAGCACGACTTCGCGGTTGGATTCGGCTACTTTTACTTTTCCTTTGCGTTTGCCCCAGTCCAGTAACGGAATGCTGACGCCTACTTCTACCACCTGGTTGTCGCGAAGCGCACGGTAGGCGTCGCCGGCTGTATAGTCTTTGCCGGTATAGCCTACCGAGGCGAACAGGTTGATGCTGCGACGGTTTCCTTTGGCGGTGGCTACTTCGTAGTCGGCTTCGAGTTGACGGCGGCGGATGTTTTTGGCAAAAGCGTTGTTTTCGTGGGCTTTTTCCAGAACAGAGGGGTAGTTCATGCGTACACCCGGCACGGAACCGGGTACGACGGGCTTGATGAAGTCCTGCTCGCTCAGTCCGAGGAAGGAACGGAGTTGGAACATGCGGGCCTTTAGGTCGGATTGTTTTTCGGTGAGTTTGGCTTTGGCCTCCAGGGCGGCTTGTTTTAACTGGATAAGCTCGGTTTCCGACAGGTGGCCTATTTTGCGCTTGGCGATGGCTATTTCGTAAAGCCGGTCGGCATTTTCCAGGTTCTGCCGGGCGATGGTCAGGTTTTCGTCGGCCAAGAGGAGGTTGAAGAAATAGCTGATTGTGGTCAGGGTTACTTTTTCTACGCTTTCGATGTAGGCGGCTTTGGCTTCGGCATAGCGTACGGGCTCGATGCGTCGTTTCCACTTTTGGGCGTTCACACCGAAGATCGGCTGGGTGAGGGTGAGGCCGACGGGTACGCTCATAAATTCGTTGTAAGCTCCGGTGCCTAATTGGCGGGTAAAATCGAGCGAGGAGTTCAGGGAGATTTTTCCGCCGGTAAGGGCTATATTTTGGGTGAGGGAGAGCTGACCGTTCAGTCCGAGGTTGTTGTCGGGTACATAGGTATAGGAGCCGTCGGAGGATTGGTATTTGTTGTATTGTTTGCTGTAGGCGGGCAGGGTGCCGGTGAAGATGACTTCGGGCAGTTGGTCGGCGCGGTGGGTGCGGTATTCCCAATAGGCGGTTTTAAGTTCGTTCAATGCGACAGCGGCATCGACCGATTGGAGTTGGGCCAACCGGATGGCTTCTTGCAGGGTGAGGTGGATGGGCAGTTCGGTTTCGCTGGTTTCGTCGGCGGGAAAAGTGGGCGCGCTGGCTTGGGCCTCACGGGGTTGTCCGGGCAGGGCTGTGACGGATGCTTGGGCAGGAAGCAGAGGTGCGGCAAAGCATTCTCCTATAATAAGGAGGATCAGGCAGCTTTTTTTCATGTGGGTATTTTTTGATGGGGGCTGGGCAAAAGATATGCCAGACTAATTACATGTTGAGAATCTGACAAATAGGTTTCAGGAAGCTGTCCGATAATGAACAGAGTGTTCGGTTTTGCACGTAGCTTGATTCTATGCGCGGTTTGCACTATCTTTGCTTCAAGAAAAACAAAGGATGGAAATAGATATGAAGAATGACGGATTTACTTTTAGGAAAAGGATGAATAGTTTCCGATATGCTTTTAACGGCATTAAGCTGCTGGTTCGATACGAACACAATGCCTGGATTCATTGTTTCGCTGCGGTAGCGGTAGTAGCAGCCGGTTTGTTTTTCGGACTTTCCCGGATGGAATGGGTAGCCATAATCCTGGCAATCGGGGCAGTATTGGCTGCCGAAGCCGTCAATTCGTCGATCGAAGCGCTGGCCGATTTTGTTTCTCCCGCTTATCAGGAAGCGATTAAACGGACAAAGGATCTGGCTGCCGGAGCGGTTTTGCTTATGGCGATTGCAGCAGCAGCCGTCGGTTTATTGATTTTTCTACCTAAAATTCTGGCGTTCGTCGCCTAAGAGGCGTCTACTTTCTCCGGCGACCCGCTCATTGCATGCCGTTTTTTCTGACTTTTTATCAAGAAGCGCTTTTTGAATAGACAAAAGAAAAGGGCGGCTATACGAAAAAGGAAGCGGCTCCGTTACTATCAGACAGCCGTCGTTTTATCCCACCGGCTCTTTTAAAATAACAAGTTGTCCGGAAGGACAGCTAAAAACCGTATCGATCGATGAAGTATTTAGTTTCTTTTTTAGTAGCGATTTGTTGTATTTTTTCCACCTGGGGGCAGGAAGTGCAGGTAACCGGAAGCCGGAAAGCCGTACGCACCTCGGGCGATGTACTTGTGTTCGTAACGCCGGCCGCCGGCCTGGCCGCTATTTTGGCTACCGGCGATTGGCAAGGGCTTAAACAGGGTGTCTTTACCGGAGCTACCACCCTGGGAGTAACCTATGCATTGAAATACCTGGTTAAAAAAGAACGCCCCGATTTCAGCGATACGCATTCTTTTCCTTCCATGCATACCTCGGTTTCTTTTGCCGGAGCGGCTTTTATTCAACGCCGGTACGGATGGAAATGGGGGATTCCGGCCTATGTCGTTTCTACTTATGTGGGCTGGAGCCGGGTATATGGGAAAAAACACGACGGCTGGGATGTAGCGGCCGGAGCAGTGATCGGTGCGGGAAGCGCTTATTTGTTTACCCGGCCGTTCGCCCGCAAGCATAACCTGTCGATCAGTCCGGTGGCCGGCGACGGTCATTACGGGGTGTATGCTTCCCTCTCTTTCTAAAGCTTCCTACTGTTTGTAGAGTCTATTTTTATTCTTAAGGCTTTTCCTCTTTTTTAAAAATTGAAAAAACCGGCCGTGCACTCTCTGCACAACCGGTTCTCCTGCGCGCGCATGCATAAACAAAAAATTAATTATTCATAATGTAAGGCATTTGCAGGCTCCAGCCTAGCCGTTTGGGCGGCCGGATAGCCAATTCCTAATAATATCATGATAGCCATCAGCAGATAAGTGATACCGAAACCTATTACAAAACGGAGGAAGGTATAATTCATCCACTCGGTGCCGTAAGTCAGTTCGGCCAGATGGATATTCAAACAAATCAAAAAGGCCGGGATAGCGACGATGGTGAGCATCAAAAGCCCTTCTCCCATCATGATTGCCCGTAGGTTACGACGGGTCGACCCTAAAGCAATGCGCAATCCCATTTCCCCTTTTCGCTGTTCGGTGCGGAACCAGAAAGTACCGATAATTCCCAGGAAGATATTGAAAAGCAGAAATCCCATGATGACCATATGCTTTTGGATTTCACTTTGCGTTCCGTCGAGCATTTCGAAACTTTCTACTTGCAGACGATAGGGCGTTACATCCATCATATAAGCTTTGTCGAGCAATAAAGCCGTACTCATCTTTTCTACAAACCGATCGGCAAAATCAGGCGTATCGTTCTCCGGTTTTACCCGGAATACAACAGTTAACGCATCGTAATCTATTTTACTGATTTCATCCTCTGTCAAGGGGATAAAAAGCCAGTAAGCATCCCGTTTGAATTGGCTGGGGCGAAGCGGGCCGGTAGTTCCCCCCCACTCTATCTGGCTTGTCGGCTCCAGTTTCCATCCCGAATAGAGGGGGGTATCCTTATCACCCCCTTTTTCCCGCATCCAGGTGAGAATATCACTCGAAAATATGCGCTTTTTACCAGCCAGCATCTCTTCCCACGAACGCTTTTCGCCTTCGGCCTTGCGGACTTTGAAAACCCGGAAAAAGTCGGGAGTCACATTCATCCTTCGCACCAAATGGCTGATCGAATCGGTCATATATAAATTGAAATAGCGTGCGTTCCCGTCAAAAGGCCGCGAATTATCCGTGATACACACCGCTTCTATACCCGGATAAGTCCGTATCCGGTCTACCATCGTCAACACATCCTGTCCGAGGATACGTCGTACCGAGGCGGAATCGCCCGTCTCTACCGGCTCTTCCTCTGCCGCTTTGTAATTCAAATTATAAACATGGTCGGTATCCATTCCCAGCGGACTGAAGTATACTTTTCCTACCACGAAAAGCGTATCGGTTACAAACCAAAGAACGATAAATACCAATAGCAATTCAGCTATAATCCAACTGTTGTGTTTGCGCTGGTTCCAAATCAGATGTAATAAATGACGTATCATAATACTTACGGATTAACAGACGATTAATACTCGGACAATGATTCCACAATCGGACGCGACGACGCCCGCCAAGCCGGGATAAAAGCGGAAAGCATATTCAAGATCAGACAGAATAAAAAAGCGAATAAAAAAGTAACCGGAGTAAACATCTGCCCCATGCCGATAGACATTTCGCCGCCTAAAAGCATTGAATCATTAGAACCCAGCAACCAGTCCTTCATCCCGGCCACAACGCCCATGGAAAGGCTCAGCCCTACCAGTCCTCCGATCAGCGTCAAGACGAAATTTTCAATCAGCATTTGCCCTACCAGTTTGCTGCGGGTGGCTCCGAAAGCCTTTCGGACACCTAGTTCGGCCATTCTTTTCTGCACCCGCGAAGTGGTTAATCCGGAAAGATTCAGCGCCGGAACTAACAGTAAAATCAAAATAGCAAACCCGTATTGCAGGTAAATTTGCCGCATATCCGGTTCTTTACTTGCCCAAACTCGAAAAGACTGTTTCAATTGGTCGTCGGGTTGATGCATCAAATCTGTTTTCGCTTCGCTAAATTCGCTGTTCAGCCGATCAACGCTACCTTCTACTTCCTCACGGATAAGGGAAAAATCAGCAGCAGAATGGGCCAGTAGTAGTACCTGAAACCCCCCGGTAAAACCGTCTCCGGTAGTTTCATCCAATTTATCCGACAACAACGAAGCCGGATAAGGCACCCAAACCTGGGCATAGCCGAAACTAGCCAAGATCGATACGTCTCCCACCACGCCGGCAATCCGGTAAGGCATTCGGTTTATATTGATTTGTTCTCCTACCACCTCTTCTTTTCCGAACAACTGCCGCGCTACTTTCCGGCTGACAACCGCGCTGGGAATATTACTTTCCACATCGCTTTGGGTAAAAGGGTGGCCGGAAAGAAAATGAAAGGCGAACACTTTCCAGTAATTGGCGTCCGTTTTTTTCAAATCACACTTCATCCTACGCGCTCCGTCGGCAGAAGTTACAATCGTAGCTTCCGTATGGGATATAGCCGTTACAGCTTCGGGAGTTTGCAGCGGGTAAAGACAAGCTTTTACAAAAGGAATGCCACACGATGAATAGTTTTGGGCATTATCCCGTAAGAAAGAGTTATAACAAATGAAAAGCGTCCGGCTACGATTGGTTTCAGGCGGATAATCGGCTGTTTGCAGTTCGTAAATAATGACGATAACCATAATCAGGGAGATTGCCAAGGCGGTACCCAGT
>DBFJSK010000374.1:0-4593 GCA_048403675.1 Tannerellaceae bacterium
GCAAGGTTATGCTCTACCAACTGAGCTACTTCCGCATTGTTTTCGTTTGCGTGTGCAAAGGTAGATGAAATTTTTGTTTCTGCAAATTTTCCAGATAAAAAATTAATTTTGCACGTAAATTTTGTTTCCGTTAACATGTACCTGATACGCTTTCAAGGTATAAGTAGCCGGCCCCGATACCGGATTGCCAAATCCATTGAGCAATTCATACCGGCTCTGGCATTTCGGACAAACGGCGTATACCGCATCTTCATCGACCGTCACGATCGTATTCTTATCGGCCTCATACGGGCAAGCGGCATCGAAAGCAAAATACGCATCCCCCCCATTGTTATCCAGCCCGTGATACACCAATACGCCGCCGAAACCGGTCAATTCTCCCGCCTGATAGATATTCTGGGGCGTGTATATTTTATAAGCCTGTACCGCCTTAAGCGCCTTATCCTGATAAGTCAGATCCAATTCCAGATTCACCTGTCGGTAAGGAATACTCGATTCGTATGTTTTCGAACAAGAAAAACCGGCTGCGGCCAAAAGCAACCCGGCGATAATCCCCTTCCTCTTTCCTATATTTTTTATCCGGTACATTTTTATCAACTTCCTCTTCGTTCAACCTTTCTTTTTGTTCACCCTTCCACCAGCCGCTTTTCTGCCTCATTCATCCGTTCGAATCCGAATCCGTCCGTCACATGCTGCATCAAAGCCGAGATGGCCTCATTACACAAATTACCGATACTGCCCTCGTGCGTGTGATGCACCTGCTTATCGGGCGTAAACTGCCCCGCTTCGATTTCCAGTCCTACCTGCTTGTAGGCATCCCGGAACGGCATTCCGTTCAATACCCGGCGATTGACCTCCTCCACGCTAAAGAGCAGCGCATACTTGTCATCCTCCAGAATATGCTCGTTCACCTTTACCTCCCGCATCATATGCGTCACCATCCTCAAGCAATCCTTCAGTTCGTCGAAAGCCGGCAGAAACACCTCCTTGATAATCTGCAAATCGCGGAAATACCCCGAAGGAAGATTATTGCTGATCAATACGATCTGGCCGGGCAGCGCCTGAATTTTGTTACACTTGGCCCGCGTCAATTCGAACACGTCCGGATTCTTTTTATGCGGCATGATGCTCGAACCCGTCGTAAACTGATCGGGCAATTTGATAAAGCCGAAATTCTGACTGTTGAACATACACGCATCGAAGGCCAATTTCGACAATGTTGCGGCGATACCTGCCAAGGCGAATGCCACCGTCCGCTCCATCTTGCCGCGTCCCATCTGCGCGTAGACCACATTATAATCCAGCGAATCGAATCCCAGCAAATCCGTCGTCAACTGCCTGTCGAGCGGAAACGACGAGCCGTAGCCGGCCGCCGAACCCAGCGGATTGCGGTTGCAAATCTTATAAGCCGCCTGCATCAATTGCAAATCGTCCACCAAGCTCTCGGCATACGCCCCGAACCAAAGGCCGAACGACGAAGGCATGGCCACTTGCAAATGCGTATATCCGGGAAGCAACACCTCTTTATACCGGTTACTCTGCTCGGTCAATACCTCGAAAAGACCTTCCGTCAGCCCGACAATCTCCTGTATTTGGGCGCGCGTGAATAACTTCAGATCCAAAAGCACCTGGTCGTTGCGCGAACGTCCGCTATGGATTTTTTTGCCGATGTCGCCCAAGGTACGCGTCAACATCAATTCCACTTCGGAATGCACATCTTCGATACCTTCTTCAATGACGAATTCGCCTTTGTCGGCCAAGGCGTAAATGCGCCGTAGTTCAACCAACAACCGGTCGAGTTCGTCAGAGGTGAGCAAGCCGATGCGCTCCAACATGGTGATATGGGCCATCGAACCCAACACGTCGTATTTGGCCAGGTAAAGATCCATTTCACGGTCTTTACCGACCGTGAATACGTCTACTTCATGATCCACCCGGACATTTTTTTCCCAAAGTTTCTGAGACATAGTGTTCTGTTTACGTTAAAATGGAGAACGCCTAATAAGGCAGCGAAGCGAGTACCTCCGAGATTTTATCGACCGCATCCTGCAACGGTTTCGATACCATCGGCTTCAAGAACGGATTCAGTTCGGCCCGGGCGGTGATTTTCATCCGGGTGTCGTTCTCGGCGATCTCTTTGAGCTGGATCCAGAGGAAAAGAGGAACCGGCGAGTTGGTCGTGGCGAACTTAATCGTTTTGTTCGGTTCGCGCTCTACGATCTGGAAATTGATTTTCCCTACCGGGTCGACAGCGAAACTACAAGAATCGCTGTCGAACTCGAAATTTTTCACTTTATCTTGGGGGATGCGGTCTTTGATGCGTTCCAGATTGGAAAGATCAGACAACATGGCGAAAATGCGCTCTCCACTTTGGGGGATGGCTTTCACCTCACTTACAAATTCTGTCATTCGGATACCAGGTAAAAGTTATACTTGGGGGTTCCAGTTAGCCGGGTCTTTCCGCCATTCCTGCAAGGTGGCGATTTCCGACTGGTCGATATAGTTCGTCCGTACGGCTTCTTCAATCACCGCGTCGTAATTGCTCAAGGTCGTCAACGTTACTTTAGCTTCCTTGAATTGTTCGGTAGCGATGGGGAATCCGTGGGTGAAGATAGCCACCATGCCTACTACGTCGCATCCGAAGTTGCGTACTGCCTGTACAGCTTTCAAGCTGCTTCCGCCGGTAGATACCAAATCTTCGATAATCACCACTTTCGAACCGGGTTTCAATTCGCCTTCGATCAGGTTTTCCAGTCCGTGGTCTTTCGGTGTCGAACGGATGTACACAAACGGTAATCCGAGCAAATCGGCCACTAAAGCGCCCTGCGCGATAGCTCCGGTAGCGACTCCGGCGATGGCGTCGGCGTTTTCATATTTTTCGCTGATGACGCGAGCCAGTTCCAGTTTGATGAAAGTACGTATAGCCGGATAAGAAAGTGTCTTTCTATTATCACAGTAGATCGGTGATTTCCAGCCGGAGGCCCAGGTAAAAGGATTGGCCGGTTGTAATTTTACGGCTTTAATCTTCAATAATTTCTCTGCTACTAATCTTTCCAGTGTTTTCATACAATCCTATAATATTTATATCAGTTCGCAAAAGTAGGCAAACGGAATGATATATCCTGCATATTTGACTGAAAAAAAACCGTAAGATTTTAGGCCGCCACAGCCGGAATCCGCTTTAAGCCACAGCTATTGAAAACAGGCTGACCGACGTTCCGGGCACGGCGAGCACGGCCGCGGCGACCGCCGAGAGTGTCGATCCGGTGGTGACGACGTCGTCCACAATCAGGATATGTTTGCCTTTCAAGAGGGAGCTGTCGGCGACGGAGAAGATGTCTTGCACATTTTCCCAACGGTTGTAGACTGACCGCCGCGTTTGGGTATCGGTAAAGCGGATGCGCCGGAGGGCTTGCGTGTCGATGGGGGTATGCCATACCGCTTGGAGCCCCCGGGCGATTTCGGCCGCTTGGTTGTAACCGCGCTCCTTTTCTTTCCGGGGATGGAGTGGAACAGGCAGCAGCAAGTCCGTCCCGCAAAGCGGGCTGTCGTCTTTTTGAAGTTCTTGGGCGGCCAGCCGTCCGAGCCAGTAACCCATTTCGCTATTCTCGTGGTATTTAAGCGTATGGAGCAGCCGTTGAACGGCGCCTCCCTTTTCATACCGCAGAAAAGCGGAAGCCTGGCGAAACGGAATTTTGCCCATAAAAAGTTGTTCCACCGGATTGTTTTCTTTCCGGTGATAATGGGTGAGCGGCAAATCCGAAAGGCAATGCAGGCAGATTTGCGTTTCGCCCCTTACCAACGGGTTGCCGCAAAGTTGGCATAGATTCGGATAAAAAAGGTGCAACAGATCAGTCCAGATCGTCGGCATAGTCGGTCGATTGGAGTAAACGTTTCAGGCATTCGCCCGCGGTTTGGGTTTCGAATCCTCTTCCTGCGGCAAACCGGAGCAGTTTATAGTAAAGGTCGCGGCTATCTTTGCTTTTTACTGTTTTTTTCTTGGCTTTCAGCAGCTCGAAAAGAATATGGGTGTATTCCTCTTTGTCGATGCTATCCAACGCTTCGGCGCGTACGGAAGAGGGGATATGGCGCCGTTGCAATTCATACCCGATTTTGATGCGGCCCCATTTGTTGAACCGGAGTTTATCGTTTACAAAGCTTTGGCAGAACCGGCGCTCATCGATGAATTTTTCTGTAAGCAGCCGCGCGATGATTCGTTCGGCCGCCGGTTCGTCGAGGCCGGCTTCGGTTATTTTTTTGCGTACATCGTCGATGCAGCGTTCGGCCGCCGAACAGTAGGCGGCGGCCTTGTGAAGCATTTCAGGTTCGGTTAATTCTTTCATAGCGATGTTTTTATTATTCTGTCTTTACCGGAAAGATCCTGCAAGAGGCAGATGTTGCGATAGCCTTCCCTTTGCAGGAGTTCCTTCATCTCTTTGCCGCATAAAGCGTTAATCTCAAAATAAATCGTTCCTCCTTCCCTCAAATGTTTTTTTCCGAAACGGGCGATGGCGCGGTAAAAAAGCAACGGATCGCTATCGTCCACAAACAAAGCGGCGGGCGGTTCGTAATCCAATACGTTTTTTTCCATGT
>DBFJSK010000375.1:0-8077 GCA_048403675.1 Tannerellaceae bacterium
CGGGCTTTGCGATAAAATATGCCCGGTACCGCACATCGATTCCCTCAAAAAGAATGATTTTGAAAAACCGGAATGCTACGCGGCCATCCATAAAAACCTGGAAATACGCTTCGATAGCACCTCGGGCGGTCTCTTCTCGGCACTGGCCGACAACATGTTCGCCGCTGGCGGCTATGTAGGCGGGGCGGTGTATAATCCGGATTTTTCCGTCAGCCAGGTGGTGAGCGGGAAAAAAGAAGATCTCGCGGCTTTACGCAGTTCGAAATATCTGCAAAGCGACGCGACCGGCTTTTACAAACAAGTCCGGACGCTGCTTCGCAAAGGCGAAAAGGTCTTGGTCTGCGGGCTGCCTTGCCAGATCGCAGCGTTGAACAGCTTCTTGGGAAAACCCTACGAGAATCTTGTTACGGTCGACCTGATCTGCCGCTATATCAATTCGCCGCTGGCCTACCGGAAATACCTCGATTCGCTTGAAAACGAATACGGAGCGAAGGTAACCTACATCAAGGCCAAGAATAAAGAGCTGGGCTGGCGCAAACTGACGCACAAGGTGGTATTCGCCAACGGCAAGACGTATTACGGTACTTACGCCGTCGATAAGTTCATGAAAGCTTCGATGAAGCTGAACTGCCTCTCGCGTCCGTCGTGCTACGTCTGCCAGTTCAAGGGCTTTCCCCGGATGGCGGATCTGACGCTGGGCGATTATTGGATCGACCGCAGCAAATGCAAGCTCGACGATGATACGGGTACCTCCGTCGTGCTCGTGAATTCCCTCAAGGGTAAGGCGTTTTTCCAGCAAATAGCGAAAAAAATAAAAATGGAACCCGTCTCGCTCGAATCGGTGCTGGCGGGCAATGCCGCGTTGGTGCATCCGCTGCCGAAAAGCCGGGTGGATCGGTCGCAGTTTTTCGAGCGCATCGGTCGCGAAGATTTCGGCCGGGTGGTCGATTCGATGGTCGCCCCCGAACGGCTTTCGTGGAAAGGACGCCTCAAACAAATACTTCGGGTAGGACGCAGGGCGATGCAGTTCACCCGCTGCCGGCCGCGCCCGCTGTGGCAATTCATCAGGCTGAACTTTTTCCATCCTGCCGTACAAACCGATTTCTGGAAAGGATACCTGATTTATCCTACGCCTTATTGTTTGTTTGAAATTCATCCCAAAGCCCGTATCGAACTCAAAGGGCAGCTTACCTTCGGCGAATCGGTGTTCAAAAACTCCCGGCTCGAAACCCGCATCCGCATGCAGGAAGGCGCGTTGATGCAGATAGGCGGCAAGTACGGATTCGGCTACGGAAGCGATATAGAGATATTCAAAGACGCCGTGCTGGTATCGAAAGGAGGGCCTAATACGAATATGGGCACCACCATCATCTGCCAGAACAAAATCGTGATCGGCCAGGAAGTGGCCATCGGCCGCAACGTTACGCTGCGCGACAACAACGGCGGCCATCTGATTTCCGTCAACGGCTACCGCGATTCGCTGCCGATCATCATCGGCGAGCATGCCTGGCTGTGTTCGGGCGTTACGGTGATGTCGGGTGTCCGCATCGGCGACGGCACGATCGTAAGCGCCGGCACGCTGGTGAATGCCTCCTTCCCATCGCGTGTGGTGGTGGGCGGATCGCCGGCACGCGTTACCCAAACAAATGTATATTGGAAAATGTAGAGATATGAAAAGATTACTAGGTAAAACCGCTTTGGTGACCGGCAGCAACCGGGGGATCGGACTGGCTATCGTGCGGCTCTTCGCCCGCGAGGGGGCCTGCGTCATCGCCTGTTCGCGCCAGCCCTCCGAAGCTTTCGAAGCCGAAATGGCCCAGCTGGCCCGGACGGAGAACGTCGGCATCACGCCCCTCTATTTCGATATGGGCGATGAAGACGCCGTAAAAGCCGGCATCAAAGCGATCAAGGCGCTGAAAACGCCGCTGGATATCCTTGTCAATAACGCCGGCGTAGCCCACCTGGCGCTTTTGCCTTTTACCCGCATGGCCGACATGCATCGGGTATTCCAGGTGAATTATTTTTCCCAGATGCAACTCATCCAGGGACTTTATTCTTTATTGGCCAAATCGGAAGGAGCTTCTATCATCAATATGGCCTCCGCGGCCGGAATCGACGGCGAGGCCGGAAATGCCGTGTATGGAGCGACCAAGGCTTCCCTTATCCTGCTTACCAAGGTGCTTTCCAAAGAGTTTGCGGGGGCGAAGATCCGGGTGAACGCCTTGGCGCCGGGCCTGACGGAAACGGATTTTGCCGACCAGATGGGCGATAAGGCCAAAGAGAGCATGGTGAGCCAGTCGAGCCTGCACCGTTTAGGCCGGCCGGAAGAGGTGGCGCAAACGGCGCTTTTCCTGGCTTCCGACGAGGCTTCGTTTATCACCGGGCAAGTGATCCGGGTAGATGGTGGAATGAACAAATAAAACTATACGCTAAAATGGAAGTAAAAGAAAAAGTAATTTCGATTATTGCAGAAACGTTGGAAGTGGAACCTTCCAGCATCACGATGGAAACAAGTGTAGGCGATTTCCCGAAATGGGATTCGCTGGGTCATCTGGCTATTTTGCAGAATATCCAGGATGAATTCGATATTGAATTGGAAGCCGAAGAAATTATCGAACTGGAAGACGTGAACGATATTCTTCGGATTGTGGAAGAAAAATTAGGCTGATGGTCATTCTCGAAGCGATCCGGCGGCATAGCTTGGATACGCCCGGTAAAGTAGCCCTTTACGAAGGCGAGAAGGAGGTTTCCTACGCCTGTTTGTGGGATCATATCCTCCGTGCAGCCGCGTATTTCACGTCGGTAGGGCGGCGGGGCGATAGGGTGTTGCTGGCCGCGGCCAAAAGCACGGACTTCGTCTATGCCTATTTCGGGGCGCACCTGGCCGGGCTGATCGCTGTGCCGATCGATACCGAAATCAATGAAAACCGGTTGAAGCGTATCCTTTCTTCGGCGCGTCCGCTGCATATCTACGGCCACCTGTCGCTCGGCGGCTACGAGGTCGTGCCCTTTCCTGCTACCGGCGATTTCGCGCCTCTTCCCAGCCCCGTTTTTCCGGCGCCCGGGGAGCCGGCCGACATTTTATTTACCACCGGCACGACGGGGCTACCCAAAGGGGTCGTCTTGTCGCACGCCAACGAGTGGGCCGCCGCCGAGCAGATCAATGCGTTTATCGGCAACGGGGCCGATGCGGTCGAGCTGCTGGCCTTGCCCGTCAGCCATTCGTTCGGCCTGGGACGGCTCAGGTGCATCTTGCAGGCCGGCGCCACGATCGATTTGCTGGGCAGTTTTGCCAGCATGAAGAAATTCTACCGCGAGCTGGATACCCGCGGCATCACTGGCTTCGGCATGGTGCCGGCCAGTTGGCAATATATCCGCAAAATGAGCGGCGACAAAATCGCCAACTACGCTTCCCGGATTCGGTATATCGAAATCGGAAGCGCAGCCATGCCGGACGAAGAAAAACAGTATTTGCTTTCGGCCCTTCCTTCTACCCGTATCTGTATGCACTACGGGCTGACCGAAGCATCCCGGAGCGCCTTTATCTGCTTCAACGAAGTGCCCGACCGGCTCGCTTCGATCGGAAAAGCCGCCCCCGGCGTGGAGATCCGTGTGCTGGATGAAAACGGCGGGGTATGTGCGCCGATGCAGGAGGGCGAGATTTGCGTGAAAGGGGGCCACGTATGCGCCGCCTATTGGGGAGAGCATGCCGCCGAGTACCCAGCCTCTTTTTATGGCTCTTATTTCCGCACCGGCGACTGGGGCTATGCCGCGCCCGACGGCTGGTTGTACCTGAAAAGCCGGAAAAAGGAGTTGATTAACGTGGGCGGCAAGAAAGTAAGCCCCATCGAAGTGGAGGAAGTTATCAACGAAATAGCCGGCGTACGGGAGTCGGCCTGCCGTGGGATTCCCGACGCGGTATTGGGAGAAACGGTGAAAGCGTATGTGGTATGGGAAGGAGAGGAGCCCCCGGCGGCCGATCGGATTCTCAAACATGCGGCCGCCCGGCTGGAGAACTACAAGGTGCCGTCGGCGGTAGAGTTTATAGCGGAAGTGCCGAAAACGGCTTCCGGAAAAATTCAACGATTATATTTGAAATAAAAACAATAGGATGGAGCAGCAGTCTGCCATAGATAAATTATTCGCTTTAGGCGCCTTCCCCGAAGACGCAGTGCAATCCGACGCCTGTTTTTCGGCCGCTTTGCAGGAGGAACTGGTTTTTCATTATACGCACAACGAGCGTTTCCGGCAATTCTCCCTTCGCAAGGGCTTCGATCCGCGCCAGCCATATCGTCTGGAGGACATTCCGGCCGTATCGGCCAGTGTGTTTAAGGAGTTGGGCGCCGGCTTGCAGTCGGTGGATAAGGCGGATATTCAGTTCGCCTTGCAATCGTCGGCCACCTCGGGCGTGCCGAGCACGGTGGTGGTCGATAAGCTCACGGCCAAGCGGCAATCGAAGGCCATGATTAAGGTACTCAGCGATTTTATCGGGCCGGAACGACGGCCTTTCCTCCTTATGGACATCGATCCGCGCAGCGGCTACCGGCATTTGCTCGGAGCCCGTTTCGCAGCCGTGAGCGGCTACCTGACCTTTGCCAGTAAGGTGGGCTATTTTCTCAAAGCCGACGAACGCCAGGTGTCGTATTTCGACGTCGAAGCCATGCAGGCTTTTCTGGCGGGGCTGGATGCGGGCCGTCCGGTGGTCGTCTTCGGATTTACCTACATCCTTTATGCCCAGGTTTTGCAGCACATCCGGCGCGCCGGGCGGACGTTGCAGTTGCCCGCCGGATCGAAAGTGATCCACATCGGCGGCTGGAAAAAGCTGGAATCGGAAAAGATCGGCAAGGAACAGTTCAACCGTCAACTGGCCGATTGCTTCGGCATCCGTCCGGAGGATATTATCGACATCTACGGCTTTACCGAACAAATGGGATTGAATTATCCGGATTGTCCGTGCGGCTGTAAACATACGCCGGCTTTTTCCAGGGTGCTCGTGCGCGACGTCGTCAGCCGCGAGGTACTGCCGGCCGGCCGCCAAGGCATGCTGGAATTTATCACCCCTATTCCGCATTCCTACCCGGGCAACGCCGTTTTGACCGACGATCTGGGGGTGGTGGAAGCCGGCCCTTGTCCGTATGGACGCCCCGGCACGCGTTTCCGGATTTTAGGCCGTGTAAAAAAGGCCGAAGTGCGCGGCTGTGGCGATATTCTGTCGTCGAAGCTGACTTTCCGGGCTGTCGCCGAAGAGAACCGGGCGGCGGACGACCGGTTGGAAGTCTTGCTCCATGCCGGCGAATTGCAGGCAGCCCACCCAACCGGACGTTTGGCGGAAATCATGGCGCAACTCAAAGCGCGCCAGAACTGGCTTTCGCGGCAGCCGGTGGAAGCGCTGGCCGGCCTCATCGCCGAGGTAGCCCGCAAATGGCAGACCGACGAAAGCCTGCAGCCTCTGCGGGACAAAGGGCTTTATTTCCTTTCCTCCTGGTGCGATTACAAGCATCTTTGCTCCCTGATGTCGGTGGGTCTGAGAGGCCACAGCGGATATCTGGACGCCTTTCTGCCTTTCCCCGATTCCGACCGTCATTATTTGAAGGCCAACCCCCGCGGGCTGGTCTGCCACTGGCTGGCCGGAAACGTACAGATACTCGGTTTTTTCGCCCTGATCCAAGCCATCCTGGCCAAGAATGTGAATTTGCTGAAAGTCTCCTCGCGCGACCAGGGCGTGTTTACCGAACTGCTCCGCTCGTTCCGGGGAGTACAGTACCGCATGGCCGACGGTTACACGCTTTCGGGCGACGATTTGTTACAGACGATCAGCGTGGTTTATTTTTCCCGGCACGCTTCGGCTTTGGGCCGGGCCATGTCGGAGCAGGCCGACGTGCGCATTGCGTGGGGAGGGAGAGAGGCCATCGAAACCGTGGCTACTTATCCGGCCCGGTTCGACGCCGAATCGGTGTTGTTCGGCCCCAAGCTTTCGTATGCCGTGGTGGCCCGGGAAGCGTTGCAAACGGAAAACGAGGTGAAAAAGCTGGCTCGTCGCATCGCGGTGGATGTATCGGTATTCGATCAGACAGGCTGCGCTTCTCCGCATAATTTATTTATCGAAGCGGGGGGGGCCGTGTCCGCCGACCGGTTCCTCGCATTGCTTGCCGAAGCGATGGAGAAGACGGAAGTGCAATTGCCCAAACCGCCGGTGTCGGCCGAACAAATCGCCCAGATTCATTCTACCCGGGGAGTCTATGATTTTAAAGGGTTCGTAAAAGGCAGCCCCACACTTTCGTGGACGTTGTTGCTGGATCGCGAAAACGAGCTTTGCGCCCCGGTGTATTCGCGGGTGTTGTTTGTACACGAAATCGCTTCGATCGACGAGGCGCTGACGCATAGCTCGCCCGATATTCAAACCGTCGCCATCGAGGCGCCGAAGGAGAAAGCCCTGGCCTTTGCCCGGGAAGCTACCGCCCGCGGGGTGGCCCGGTGCCCGCAAATAGGACGGATGCTGAATTTCGAAATGCCTTGGGACGGTGTTTTCTTGTTCGACAGGCTCGTAAGGTGGAATACCGCGGCAGGCCCTCTCCGTTAAGAGGGTTCATTTAAACGCTTCATTTTGGAAACATTCTCGAAAAAACGAATCGTAAAAAATACATTGTTCTTATACACCCGGATGCTTTTAATCATGGGTGTCAACCTCTACACTTCGCGTTTGGTGTTGGAGGCGTTGGGGGTAGATAATTACGGGATATATAATGTAGTAGGGGGAATCGTCGCCCTGTTCAGTATCGTCAACGGGGCTTTGGCTTCAGGCTCGTCGCGCTTTCTGATGTTCGAACTGGGGCAGCGACATGTCGAGCGGCTGAAAAAAACGTTCAGCGCTTCCTTTGTCATTCATTCCCTCATTGCGCTCGTGGTGCTTGTTCTGGCCGAAACCGTGGGGCTGTGGTTTGTCAATACCCAGTTGGTGATTCCGCCCGACAGGTTGTATGCAGCCAATTGGGTGTATCAGTTTTCTATCCTCAGTTGTCTGGTTTCCCTTACCCAGGTTCCTTACAACGCACTGATTATCGCGCATGAAAAGATGAGCATTTATGCCTATATCGGCATTTACGAGGTGCTCGCCCGGCTTTTGCTGGTGTTCTCGCTGTTCTATTTCACCTTTTCGGATGTGCTGATTATTTACGGGGCGATCGTTTGCATATGCAGCGTGTCGGTAATGTTTTTCTACCGGTGGTATTGCGTCCGTCATTTTCCGGAAAGCCACTTGGAGGTGGTAAAGGACAGGAGTTATTACCGGTCGATGCTCTCTTTTTCGATGTGGGACGTGATCGGGCATTTTTGCGTGACGGGCAACAACCAGGGCGTCAACGTGCTGATGAACCTTTTCTTCGGAGTGGCGGTGAATGCGGCCCGGGGAATTACGATGCAGGTAGACAGCGCAATCTCCCAATTCGCCCGCAACTTTATGCAGGCAGTGCAACCGCAACTGGTCAAATTGTTTGCCGAGAACAATATTCAGAAGATGATTTACCTGGTTTTCGAATCGTCCAGGTATGCATACTTCCTATTGTTTATCGTCTCTTTCCCGGTGATACTCGAAACGGATTATATTCTGCACCTGTGGTTGAAAGAGGTGCCGGCGTATGCGCCTTTGTTTTTGCGGTGTACGTTGCTGGTTTCGCTTATCCGCGCTTTTGCCATTCCGGTGGTACAAAGCGTGCATGCTTCGGGGCATATCCGCCGGTTGAATTTGTATTCGGGGGGCGCCAGCGTGTTGCTGACGATTCCTTTGGTGTATGTGGCCTATAAATTGGGCTTTCCGCCGCAGTATGCTTATTTTATTTTGATTTTTCTCAGTATTGTGTGGAATTACCTGGAGTTGTTTATTCTGAAATATGAAGTCGAGCTTCAGGTGTTCCGCTATACCGTACAGGTGTATTTCAAATCCTTGCTTGTTTCGTGTATGGCGGCCGTTCCCGTATGGGCGGTGTATGCGCATATGCCTTCGAGCTTTCTCCGTCTGACGGTGGTGGTTTTGCTCAACACCTTGTTGGTATGCACCTTTATCTTCTTTTTCCTGATGGAA
>DBFJSK010000376.1:0-5048 GCA_048403675.1 Tannerellaceae bacterium
AAAAAGAAATAAAAGGTGAATTAAACACGAAAAAGCGCCTGAAAAAAACAAAAAAAGCAGACATTCCACCTGGGAAATGCCTGCCTTTTATTCGCATCCTACCGGTCAACCGCTATCAGTCGGCCGTTTCTTTTTTACGTATATCCGTCGTAATTTTCTGTTCTTCCTTATCGAAATCGACGATAATCGTATCGCCTTCTTCTACCGAAGCCCGGATGATAATCTCTGCCATTTCGTCTTCCAGATACTTCTGGATAGCCCGTTTGAGCGGACGAGCGCCGAACTGCACATCGTATCCCTTGCTGGCGATAAAATCTTTCGCCTCGTCGGTGATCGATAACTGATACCCCAGGTTCGCCACCCGTTTGTAAAGCCCTTCCAATTCGAGATCGATGATCTTGTGGATCGCTTCCTTGTCCAATTGGTCGAACATGATAATATCATCCACCCGGTTCAGAAATTCCGGTGCAAAGGCTTTGTTGAGCGCCTTCTGGATCACGCCGCGCGAGAAATCCTTGTCAGGCTCGCCAGCCAGCGAAGTATTGAATCCGACCCCACGACCGAAATCCTTCAATTGCCGCGTACCGATATTCGATGTCATAATCAGAATCGTATTTTTGAAATCGATCCGGCGTCCGAGGCTATCCGTCAGCCGTCCTTCATCAAGCACCTGAAGCAAGAGGTTGAACACATCCGGGTGTGCTTTCTCGATCTCGTCGAGCAACACCACCGAGTAGGGCTTACGCCGCACCTTTTCCGTCAATTGTCCCCCTTCTTCGTAACCCACATATCCCGGAGGCGCTCCGACCAGGCGGGAAACGGCGAATTTTTCCAGGTATTCGCTCATATCGATCCGGATCAGCGCATCGGCCGAGTCGAACAAATATTCGGCCAGCTTTTTGGCCAGGTATGTCTTACCCACGCCCGTCGGCCCCAGAAACATAAAGGTACCGATCGGCTTGTTCGGATCTTTCAAGCCTACGCGGTTGCGCTGGATGGCTTTCACGATCTTCTGTACCGCCTCATCCTGGCCTACCACCTTGCTTTTCAGGATACCCGACATTTCGAGCAATTTCACATTTTCCGCTTTGGCGATCCGCTGTACCGGTACGCCCGACATCATGGCTACCACTTCGGCTACCTTGTCTTCATCCACCGTCTCGCGGTGTTCCTGAAGTTCCTGTTCCCATTTGGCCTTGGCCGATTCCAGTTGCAGCAAATACTGCCGTTCCTTATCCCGGAAGCTGGCCGCCAGTTCGAAATTCTGCGATTTGACAGCCGCCAGTTTTTCCACTTTCGTTTCTTCTATCTTCGCTTCCAGCTCCTCGATGCTTTTGGGCACGATAATGTTGGAGATATGCACGCGCGATCCGGCTTCATCGAGCGCATCGATCGCTTTGTCAGGAAAATTCCGGTCGCTGATGTAGCGTTCTGTCAGTTTGACACATGCCTGAAGCGCTTCGGGCGTGTAAATCACATTGTGATGCTCTTCGTACCTGGCTTTGATATTTTGCAGAATCTGCAACGTTTCTTCGGCCGTAGTCGGATCGACGATCACTTTCTGGAAACGACGTTCCAGAGCGCCGTCTTTTTCGATATTCTTCCGGTATTCATCCAGCGTGGTGGCTCCGATGCATTGAATTTCGCCCCGGGCCAATGCCGGTTTCAACATATTGGCCGCATCCATCGATCCGGAGGCCGAACCGGCTCCCACAATAGTATGAATCTCGTCAATGAAAAGAATGATATTCGGATTCTTCGACAATTCGTTCAAAATGGCTTTGATCCGTTCTTCAAACTGGCCGCGGTATTTCGTGCCGGCTACGATCGAAGCCATATCGAGGCTGATTACCCGTTTGTCGAATAATACCCGCGATACTTTGCGTTGGATGATCCGGAGCGCCAGGCCCTCCACGATGGCGGACTTGCCGACACCCGGTTCGCCGATCAGCACCGGGTTGTTTTTCTTGCGGCGGCTCAGGATCTGCGCCAGCCGTTCGATTTCTTTTTCCCGGCCCACGATGGGGTCGAGACGGTTTTCGGCTGCCGCCCGCGTCATATCGGTTCCGAAATTATCCAGTACCGGCGTGTCGTTCGATGACTTGGTCTGAGCCGCGCCCTGGCCGGCGCCGGCCGAGCGGGAAGCTTCGCGGCGACCGGAGAAGTTCTCTTCGTCTTCATCTTCCTCGTCGTCGGTATAGCCGTCGCTGATGTCGCCCGTTTCTTCCAACTGGTCGATGCCGGTGCTGACGGCCATGGTGTTGTATACCGTCCGGTAATCGATGCCGGCTTCGGCCAATACCTTGGCCGCTACATTGAATTCCTCTTTGAGAATAGCCAGCAGCAGATGTTCCGTGCCGGTTTCTTCGCTTTTGAACATACGCGATTCCAACATGCTCATTCGTAAAACGCGTTCGGTGGTTTTACTGATGGCTATTTCGTGCTGCGTATCGTCGGTTTCAAATGTATTTTTGATTTCCTGCTCGATTTTCCTTTTTATATCGAAAGCGTCCACGCTTAATTCCTGTAGTATCCGGATGGCTTTTCCTTCGCCGTCGCGGATGATTCCCAACATCAGATGTTCTGGCCCGATATAGCTGTTCTGGAGCCGGGTGGCTTCTTCACGACTATATTCAATTACGTCGATCAATCTTTTGGAATAGTTATTTTTCATATTATAATATAATGTACAACTTTGTATGCCTTCAAGTTCATGCAAAAGTAATAAACTCTATCAAGTATCTTGCAAAGATCATGCCATTATTCTTTAAATTCTCTTGAAAATTCTCCAAATGTAAAATTTCAGCGCAAATACTTTCGAGATACACGGAAAACCCTTACCTTAGTGCAATTTTTCATAGTGAGAGATACTCCAGTGTAATTAATATAAAACTAAATGGTTGATCAAGACAGAATTATTAAGATTAACATCGAAGAAGAAATGAAATCGGCCTACATCGACTACTCGATGTCGGTGATCGTTTCACGCGCGCTTCCGGATGTTAGGGATGGTTTCAAACCGGTTCATCGCCGTGTATTGTTCGGAATGAACGAATTAGGGAATACATCCGACAAACCTTATAAAAAATCTGCAAGAATAGTTGGTGAAGTTTTAGGAAAATACCATCCGCACGGCGACTCGTCCGTATATTTCGCGATGGTTCGTATGGCACAAACCTGGTCGCTTCGTTATCCGCTGGTCGACGGGCAGGGCAACTTCGGTTCGGTCGACGGCGACAGCCCGGCCGCTATGCGTTATACGGAAGCCCGTTTGAGCAAACTGGCCGAAGAAATGCTTCGGGACATAGATAAAGATACCGTCGATTTCCAACTGAACTTCGACGATACGTTGAAAGAGCCTACCGTATTGCCCACCCGTATCCCGAACTTACTGGTGAACGGCGCGTCGGGCATCGCTGTGGGCATGGCTACCAATATGCCTCCCCATAATATGTCGGAAGTGCTCGACGCTTCGATGGCCTACATCGACGCCCGCGGGGATATTGAAGTGGAAGGATTGATGCGTTATGTGAAAGCCCCCGATTTCCCTACCGGCGCCACGATTTACGGTTATGCCGGCGTGAAGGAAGCCTTCGAAACGGGTAGGGGACGTATCGTGCTTCGCGGAAAGGCGGAAATAGAAACGGAAAGCAATCACGAGAAAATCGTTATTTCCGAAATTCCCTATCTGGTGAATAAAGCGGAACTGATCCGCAACATCGCCGACCTGGTAAACGAAAAACGTCTGGAAGGTATTTCCAATGTCAACGACGAATCCGACCGCAGTGGTATGCGCATTGTGGTCGACGTCAAGCGCGATGCCAATTCCAGCGTCGTACTCAATAAGCTTTACAAACTCACGGCGTTGCAATCTTCTTTCAGCGTCAATAACATCGCCCTGGTGAACGGCCGGCCGAAACTGCTGAACCTGAAGGATATGATTAAGGCCTTTATCGAGCACCGCCACGAAGTGGTGATCCGCCGCACGCGCTTCGAACTGCGCAAGGCCGAAGAACGCGCCCATATCCTGGAAGGACTGATTATCGCCTCCGACAACATCGACGAAGTAATCGCCATCATCAAATCGTCCACCAGCCCGGCCGAAGCTATCGAACGGTTGATGGAACGTTTCTCGCTGTCGGAAATACAATCCAGAGCTATTGTGGAAATGCGTCTGCGCCAGCTCACCGGCCTGGAACAAGATAAACTGCGCGCCGAATATGAAGAAATCGAAAAACTGATCGCCCACTTGAAGGAAATCCTCGAAAACGACGATCTCTGTATGCAGGTGATTAAAGACGAATTGCAGGAAATCAAAGATAAATACGGCGACGAACGCAAAACCGACATCGTCTACGCATCGGAAGAACTCAATCCGGAAGATTTCTATGCCGACGACGAAATGATTATCACCATCTCGCACATGGGCTACATCAAGCGGACGCCGCTGAGCGAATTCCGCGCCCAAGGCCGCGGCGGCGTGGGAGCGAAAGGCTCCGAAACGCGCGACGAGGACTTTGTGGAATACATTTATCCGGCATCCATGCACGCCACCCTGATGTTCTTTACCGCTAAAGGCAAATGTTACTGGCTGAAAGTATTCGAAATACCCGAAGGAGCGAAAAATGCCAAAGGCCGCGCCATCCAGAATTTGCTTAATATCGATCCCGACGATAAGGTACAGGCCTTTATCCGCGTGAAGAAGCTGACAACGGATACCGAATTTATCAATTCGCATTATTTACTGTTCTGCACCAAGAAAGGGGTGATTAAGAAAACCTTGTTGGAGGCTTATTCGCGTCCGCGCCAGAACGGTGTCAATGCCATCACGCTTCGGGAAGACGACGGTTTGATCCAGGTATGTATGACCAATGGTAATAATGAAGTGATTATCGCCAACCGCAACGGCCGTGCCATTCGTTTTCACGAAAAAGCCGTGCGCGAAATGGGACGTACCGCTTCGGGCGTAAAAGGCATGACGCTCGATGAAGATCCGTCCGATGAAGTGGTAGGCATGATCTGCATTAAAGATAAGGAAAAGGAAAGCG